>PXQM01000184.1:0-10031 GCA_003021325.1 Halobacteriales archaeon QH_10_70_21 | reverse complement strand
CCGCTCGGCCAGCTCGGTGCAGATGCCCTCGACGGAATCCAGCGTTCCAAGCGTCCAGCCGCCGCCGTGGAGGAAGACCACGGTCGGTAACGGTCCCTCAGCCGGTCGATAGCTTCGCATCGGTATCTCGCCGGCCGGGCCGTCGATGCCGAACTCCAGGACCGTACAGTCGTGGTCGCGGTCGCTCGAGAACAGCTCGTCCTCGAGCCGTCTGGCGCTCTCGACGGAGAGCGCGTGCCACGGGGGGACGTCGGGCAGTTCCGCGAGGAGCCCTTCGAGGTCCGAATCCATACCGGTCCGCTGGTGGGCCGAGAGGAAGCCACTTGTGGACCCCGGTCCACCCACGGGTATGGACACGAGCCGCGAGTACGCCCGGGAGCGCGACGAGGCCGACCCCCTGTCGGGGTTCGCCGACCGGTTCGACGTCCCCGGGCTCTACATGGACGGCAACTCGCTTGGCCCGGTTTCGCGGGACGCCGACCGGACGCTCGAGCGGGTCCGCGAGGAGTGGCGGACCCTCGCCATCGAGGGGTGGACCGACGGCGACCCGCCGTGGTTCGGCTACGCCGAGCGGCTCGGCGACCGCCTGGCCGGGGTGGTCGGCGCCGACGCCCCCGAGGTCGTCGTCGCCAACGCCACGACCGTCAACATCCACGCGCTGGTCGATACGTTCCTCGACGACGGAAAGGTTCTCGTCAACGAACTCGACTTCCCCTCGGACCACTACGCGGTCCGGGCGCAGCTTCGCCGACGCGGTCTGGACCCCGACGAGCACCTCGTCGTCGTCGAGTCCCGCGACGGCCGGACGGTGGCGGAGGACGACGTCGTCGACGCGCTCGATGACGACGTCGACCTGCTGTTCATGCCGTCCGTACTCTACCGGTCGGGCCAGCTGTTCGACGTCGAGCGGCTAACCGAGGCAGCCCACGACCACGGCGCGCTTGCGGGGTTCGACCTGGCGCACTCGGTCGGCGTCGTCGACCACGCGCTCTCGGACGCGGGCGTCGACTTCGCCGTCTGGTGCCACTACAAGTACTGCAACGCTGGCCCCGGCGCTCCCGCAGGGCTGTACGTCAGCGAGCGGCACTTCGACCGCCGGCCGGCGTTGCCCGGCTGGTGGGGCCACGACAAGGCGACACAGTTCGAGATGAGCCTCGAGTTCACGCCCGCGGCGGACGCCGGCGCCTACCAGATCGGCACGCCGCCGGTACTCGCGCTGGCGCCGCTGGAGGGCGCTCTCGACGTCATCGAGGCGGCCGGCATCGAGGCCATCCGCGAGAAGTCGGTCGCGCTCACCGACTACCTGACGGGCCTCGTCGACGAGCGCCTCCCGGAGTGCTCGGTCGGCACCCCGCGGGACCCGGCGCGCCGCGGCGGCCACGTCGCCGTCGAACACCCCGACGCCGAGGGCGTCAGCGCCGCCCTGAAGGACCGCGACGTGGTCGTGGACTACCGGCCGCCGAACGTCGTCCGGGTCTGTCCGTCCCCGCTCTACACGGGCTTCGGGGACGTCCACCAGGCGGTCGAGCGGTTCCGGACCGTCCTCGACGAGGGATTGCACGAGACGACGGGCGTCGACGCCGACGTGACCTGATTCCCCGGCGCTCGGCGCCGAAACGCCCGACTGGCCGTCTCCCGACGCCCTCTCGAGTACCTGGTCACTCCGCCGACCGTTTGATATAGCGGTATATAGTTTATTGGCTCCGTTACGGGCGACCCGCACGCTCATACGGGGGGCGGTTCAACGCCCGACATGAACGTCGCTATCCTCCTGTTCGAAGGGTTCGACGAACTCGACGCTCTCGGGCCGTACGAGGTGAGGCGGGAGCGGAGTTCGGCGGCAACGTCGACGCCTCGCTCGTCACGCTCGAGGACGGCGTGGTCGAGGCGAGTCGTGGCGCCCGACTGCTCCCGGACGGTCGCCTCGACGACCGCCGACCGGACCTCCTCGTCGTCCCGGGGGGGGGCTGGAACGACCGCTCGTCGGTGGGCGCCTGGACCGAGTACGAGCGCGGCGCGATTCCCGACGCCGTCGCCCGCCTCCACGCGGACGGCACGACCGTCGCGTCGGTGTGCATGGGCGCGATGCTGCTGTCGAAGGCCGGCCTGCTCGCGGGCCGGCCGGCGACGACCCGCCACGGCGCGGCGTCGGACCTCCGGGCGACGGACGCCGAGGTCCGCGAGGAGCGCCTCGTCGACGACGGCGACGTCCTCACGGCCGGCGGCATCACCTCCGGCATCGACCTGGCGCTGCATCTCGTCGAGCGGGAGTGCGGGGCCGACGTGGCCGAGGCGATCGCCGGAGAACTCGAGTACGAGCGAGCGATTTAGGAGCCCCCGCACCTCAGACCCGGTCGTGCGACTGGAGAACACCTACATCGGCGTCGACGGGGTGGGCGAGACCACCGAGCGGCGGCTCTGGGAGCGCGGGGCCCGCACCTGGGCGGAGTTCGACCCCTCGCTGTGCGGGCCGACGACCGCCGACCGCATCGAGTCGTTCATCGAGGCCGCACGTCCGCGGCTGGACGGGGGCGATTCCCGGTTCTTCGACGAGCAGCTGCCGTCCGCCGAGCGGTGGCGCCTCTACGAGGACTTCCGCGAGGAGGCCTGCTTCTTCGACATCGAGACGACGGGGCTGAGCCAGCACCGCGACGGGGTCACCTGCGTCAGCTTCCACCGCGACGGCGACACCGAGACGCTCGTCCGGGGCGACGACCTCACGCGCGAGAACCTCCGCGAACGGCTCGACGCGCCGCTGCTCGTCACGTTCAACGGCGCCCGCTTCGACGTCCCCTTCCTCGAGGCGTCGTTCGACCTCTCGGTCGACGCGCCCCACCTCGACCTGCTGTACCCCTGCCGGCGCGTCGGCCTCACGGGCGGGCTGAAGGCCATCGAACCCGAGGTCGGCGTCGAGCGGGAGCGCCCCGACATCTCCGGACAGGACGCCGTCCGGCTGTGGCGCGAACACGAGCGAGGCGTCGACGGCGCCCTCGAAACCCTCATCTCGTACAACCGCGAGGACGCGGTCAACCTGCGGACGGTCGCCGAGGGGGCCGTCGAACGGCTGGACCGCGAACTGCTGCCGTAGCGCAACCGCTTTGCCGCGGGCGGCGCAACGCGACGCCATGGACTGGCGGCTCATTCGCGAGGAGATGCTCGACGGCGCGGTCGCGATGGCGCTCGACGAGGTCGCCGCCGAGACCGTCGCGGCGGGCGGTCCGGCGACCGTCCGGCTCTACCGATGGGTGCCGGCCACGCTCTCGCTCGGCTACGGGAACGACGTCGACGTCGTCGACCGGGCGTTCTGCGAGGAGCGGGGTATCACCGTCACGCGCCGGCCGACCGGTGGCGGCGCCATCTACCACGGCTCCGCCGAGGACATCGCCTACTCCATCGTCGCGCCGGCCGACGAGTTCCCCGGCGACGTCACCGAGAGCTACCGGCAGCTCCTGCAGCCGGTCGTGGACGCCTTCGAGCGGTTCGGCGTCGACGTCTCCTTCGCCGCCGAGCGGCGCGAGGCCCTGTGGTCGCCGGCCTGCTACCTCCGTGAACTCGACCCCGCCCACGACCTCGTCGGGCCCGACGGGCGGAAGATCGCCGGCAACGCACAGTACCGGACCCGCGACGCCATCGTCCAGCACGGCTCGCTGTCGTTCGACGTCGCCGCGGCGGACCACCTCGACTGCTTCGCGGACCCCCCCGTCTCCCCGGCTGACTTCGAGTCGCGGGTCTGCGGCGCCGAAGAGTTCGTCGAGTACGACGACGTCGTCGAGACGGGCGCCGGCGCCTTCGGCGGCTACGACCTCCACCGCTCCTCGCTGGTCGCCGAACTCGAGGACACGCTGGCGGAGTGGGCCGGCGCCGAGGACGGCGGGTGGACCGACGACGAGACCGACCGTGCCGGCGAGATCGCCGAGCGGAAGTACCGCGCCGAGGCGTGGGTCGCGGACCGGACCGACCCCTTGGACTGACCACCCCGACCGTCGGGTCGACCGGCCGAACGGTAGCGCGCCGACCGAGCAGAGCCGTTGTGCTACACCACAGCATAGGGGGCGGCGGAACGGTCGGGTCCTACGAACCGTTTTTGCCGGCGGAACCCGGACGGCCGGTATGGCCACGCAACTCCCTCGCTCCGAGTTCGACGAGCGCCTCGCGGCCGTCCGCGAGCGACCGGTCGTACTCGCGGTCACCGCCGACACCGTCGCCATCACGGTCCCGCGGCTCGAGCGCGAGCGTGCCGAGGCGGTCCCGCACCTCGAGTGCGTCGTGACCTACTTCGACTATCCCGACGGCCGGCCGGTCGAGACGGCCGCAGGGATGCTCTCGGAGCTCGGCGTTGAGTCCGTGCTCGCGGACGGCGACGGGGCCCCCGGGGTGATGGGCTACCAGGGGCCGGCGCTCTCGGAGTACCTCGATGTCGACACCCAGGACTGGGTCGACCGGATGCGGTGGGCGAAATCCGACGCCGAGGTGGCGCTGATCCGGGAGTCGGCCGAGTGGGCCAACCTCGGGCACCGATACCTCGCGGAGTACACCGAGCCGGGCGCCCACCCGGCGACGGTGAGCCAGCGGGCGTCGATGGAGGCCTCGCGGGCGATGCTGGACACGCTGGGCGACCGCTACGCCGAACGGGTCCGCGGCGACGGCCCCGTCACCGCCGGCTATATCAGCGGCGAGGAGAGCCGCCTGCCGCACGGCCACACGCCGAACCAGCGGCTCGCCGAGGGCGACGTGCTCGTCACCGGTGCGACGGCGAACGTCGACGGCTACTTCTCGGAACTCGAACGGACGATGTTCGTCGGCGAGCCCACCGACGAGCAGGTCCACTACTTCGAGGTGATGTGTGAGGCGCAGACGCTCGCCATGGAGGCGCTGGGGCCGGGCGTCGCGCTCGATTACGTCGACGACGCCGTCACCGAGTACTTCAGCGAGCAGGGCGCCGTCGACCTCGCCCGGCACCACGTCGGCCACAACATCGGGCTCGGCGCCCACGCGCCGCCGTACATCGACGGCGGCTGGAGCGAGCACTGCGAGCGCGACTGTACGAACTACGACGCCGACGACGCGACCATGGAGCCGGGCCACGTCTACACCGTCGAGCCCGGCATCTACACGGACGAGGCGGGCTACCGGCACTCCGACACCGTCGCAATCACCGACGACGGCACCGAGCGGCTGACCTACTTCCCGCGCGACCTGGCGTCGAACACGATTCGCTGATTCGCCCCCGACCGAAACGGATTTGCCCGACGCCAGCCTCGTTCCGGGTCCATGTCCCTCCTCGACGACGCCGAACCCGTGGCGGTCGACGCCTGCCTGGCGGCCGGTCGGTACCTCCGGGGGGTCTACCACGACGGTAGCTCCGAGGCCAGCCACTCGTCGGTCGACACGAAGTCCAGTGCCGACGTCGGGAGCGAACGACGTATGCTCGAGGTCCTGGAGGACGCCTTCCCCGACCACGCGGTCGACGCCGAGGAGTCCGGCCACCATCCCGGGGACGACGCCCACCGGTGGGTGGTCGACCCGCTCGACGGGACCAACAACTTCGAGGCCGGGCTCCCCTCGTTCGCCTCGGCGGTCACGCTGGTCGTCGACGGCGACCCGGCGCTGGCGGCCGCCTACGCTCCCCTCCCGGACGACCTCTACGTCTGCCGCCGGGACCGCGGGGTCCGAGCGCCGTCTCGGAGCGGATAAATCGCGGGGTCGAGGCGACCTGCAAGCGCCGCCTCGAGAGCTGGAGCCCGACGGTCCACTGGGGACTGCTCGCCCGCGGCCGCATCGACGGCGCCGTCTGCTACCGCCCCGACGAGGAGGAACAGCTCCTCGGCGAGCTGTTCGTCGAGGCGGTCGGCCACGAGACGGCGACCGCCGAGGACGGCGAGTGGTTCCTCGCGGCCCGGACCGGGGCGCTGCGGGCGGCACTGCTCGACGTCGTCGAGGACGCGACGGGCGCTACCGCATCGTCACGTAGGTGAGGAACCCGAGCGCGAACAGCTGCAGGGCCCGTAGCGACAGCAGCGCCCGCTGTGCGAAGGGGTCCCCCGAGTAGAGCATCCCGGTGCTGAAGAAGAAGTAGATGGCCAGCAGGTTCTCGCCCAGCAGGACGCTCGCGAACGCGACGAGCCCGAGCGTCAGCGGCGTCCGGAACGTCCGGTAGTTGCGGACCCACACGGAGATGAGCCCCAGCAGCAGCAGCACGCTGACTCCCGAGAGCCCGCTCGCTATCATCAGGTTGGTGTTCATCGCCATGGGTCACTCCTCCATCCGGTCGGTGATGCGCTCGAACTCCTCGCGGTGCCGCTCGAAGCGGTCGGTGAGGAAGTACATCTCGCCGTAGTCGTCGCCGCCGGTCTCGACGACGTCGTGGTCTCGAAGCTTTTCAAGGTGGTATTTGATGGTGTTGTACCCGAGGTCCAGCGCCTCGCTGAGTTGGTTTGCGTTCTGCGGTCTGTCGTCGATGGCACGGACGAGTCGCGCCCTGTTCTCGCCGCCCCGCGTGCCCGCCAACAGGTACCAGAGCGCTTTCTCCATCCGGTCTCCATCCTGGCTTCGACCAATGCCGGTATATATGTGGGGGGCACGGGCAGGGAACCCACAAGACCCGTCCGAATCCGAACGACCCGCCCGGCGACGCGCCGGTCCTCGCCTGGGGCTCGAGCAGCGACGATGCGTATGCTGGAATCACGCGTCGATGGTCCTGGAGACCCACCCGGACGGTCCGCCCGGGAACGCGTCGGTCTCCTCTTCGGGCTGGACGGTCCCGTCGGCCTCGATAGCGCGGACGACGACCTCGTGTTCGCCGCCCGGCGGGTCGTAGGTGTGGACCCACTGCCGCCAGACATCGTCGCCGGGCAGCGGCTCCGACAGCGCCGCCTCCGTCCAGGTGGTGCCGCCGTCGGTCGACACCTCGACGGCACTGACCCCCCGGATGCCGGCGTAGGCGTGGCCGCCGACCCGCATCCGCCCGTCGTCGAGCGCCGTCTCGTGGTGCAGCTTCGCGACGGTGTTGACCGGCCCGGTGCCGTGCCAGCCGCGCTCCTCCCAGTAGCCGTCGATCTCCTCCTCGAGCACCTCGATTTCCGTGAGCCACTTGACGTTGATCTCGCCCCAGTGGCCGGGGATGAGCGCGCGGGCGGGGGAGCCGTGGCCCCGCGGCAGCGTCTCGCCGTTCATGCCGAACGCCAGGAAGCCGTTCTCCAGCGCCGGCAGGGGGAACTCCTCGTAGAAGCCGTCGTCGGCCCGGAGCATCACGCAACACTCCTGGCCGGGGCCGGCCGGCTCGACGAGGTCCATGATGGGAACGCCCGTCCAGAGGGCGTTGTCCATCTTCTCCCCGTTGAGGTTCTCGCCGACGCACCGGAGGCTGACGAACCGGTTCTCGGCCTCCATCTCCCGGACGTCCTCGTAGGTGTAGGTGACCTCCTCCTCGACCGCGCCGGTGACGGTCAGTTCCCACTCCTCGGCGTCGATGGTCGGGTCGGTCGCGTTGATGTCGACCTCGTAGAACTCATCGGAGACGAGCGGTTCGAGCCCGTCGACGCCCCCCGCCGGCGCCGGCGGCGCCGCGGTTGCCGAAGAGGTAGCCGCCGCCGACGAGGCCGACGGCGGTCGCGACGCCGCCGAGCACGCGCCGTCGGTCGCCCGAGACGGCCTCGACGTCGGGCAACGACGAAAGCTCCGCGACCGCGAGGACGGCGCCGACTGCGACGCCGGCGACGGCCGACGCCAGCGGCGCGAGGGTGAGTGCGAAGGCGATACCTCCAGCGAGGGCGGCGGCGAGCGCTGGGCCGAGGACGGGTATCTCGGTCCGTCGGGCGGCGCTCAGGCCGGACAGCGCGGCGCCGGCGAACAGCGCCACCGCGATGGCCAGCGCCGTCAGGATGTTCAGCTGGTCGCCCAGGTCGCCCAGCACCGTGATGGCGTACCTGATGACGACGTCCGGCATCTCGCGGGCCATGAGTCCCGCGATGGGGCCGGCGACGAACGAGGGCGTGAATCCGGCGGTCGCGTAGGAGCCGGCGACGCCGGCGGCCCCTGCGGACGCGGCGACGAGCAGCATCCACGCCGCCGGCAACCGGTCGAGTATCTCCGGTCGTGATGGTCCGTTCATGAGTGGGTCATTCCCTGGTGGTCGGCAGTTCGTTCAATTCACGAGCTCCGGACTGTTGTGGGTTGGTACATGTGACGCGCTACCCCTCGTCGTCCATCGACTCGTCGTCGTCCATCGATTCACCGTCGTCCATCATCTCGGTCGGCGTCACCGTGACCTGTATCGCCTCGCTCACCTCGGGGTAGTCGTAGCCGTCGTCGACGTCGTCGAGCCGCCGGACGACGCCGCCTTCGTCGTCGCCCTGGTCCGGGCTGTCCTGTGCGGGCGCCTGGTCGGCCCCCTGGCCGGGCGGCTCGGCGACAGCTCGACGGCGTCGGTCACGTCGCCCTCGACGGGCTCGCCGTCCTCGGGCCACAGCTCGATTCCCTCGCTGCCCGGCGAGAAGAACACGTCGTTCGAGGGGACGAACATGCTCGCGAAGGAGAGCCGCTGGCCGGAGTCGACCCGGACGTCGAACTCGAAGGCGCCGCCCGGCGCGATGGGCGGCGCGCCCGGCACCTCGCCCGTCGGGTCGTTGGGGTCCGCGACGGTGTCCTCGGGCGTGTACGCACCGGAGTGTGCGACCCCGTCCTCGCTCATCGCGTCGAGCTCGTCGACGAGGCCGTCCTCGCCCTCGAAGCCGGTCGGCGGGCCGGCCTCCGCCAGCGCCTCCAGCCCGATGGAGGCCGACTCACCCTCGGTGAAGACGGGGTTCTCGCCGGCGTGGACGGCGTACGCGCCCGGCGTGATCCATATCTGGCCCCCCGTCGGCGTCTCCGACCCGTAGAAGTCCGTCGGCGAGACGTTCTCTATCCGGACCCGGACGGTCTGTGGCCCGCTCATCGACTCCTCGTCCATGGACTCGTTGTCCATCGAGCCCTCCTCCTCCATCGAGCCCTCCTCGGACTCGTCGCCGCCGAGGCCGAGACACCCGGCCAGCAGCGCGGCGCCGGCACCAGCAGTCGCCTGTACCATCCGTCGTCGCGTCGTGCTCTCGCGCATCGTGTCCGGACCGTCGGCAGCACCCGTATAGTGTATTTTTCAAACTCCGGGCACCGTCCGGGAAAAGTCGGTTTCAGGTCTCTCTAGAATTCGCCCGGAGTTCCGCCGCCCGGGCGGGGGGTCGGCCGACCGTTTCGGCACCCGCGCGGTCGCGGGCCGCCCCGTGCGCACCACGGTCGTGGTCGTCGCCGGACAGCTCCCCGGATATTCAAGTCGAGGCCTCCGGTAGACGGCCACAGTGGCAGTCTCCTTCGACCTCTTCGGAACCCTCGTCGAGGTGACCCGGCCGTCGGACCCGGCGGCGGCGGTCGCGGACGAACTGCGCGAGCGCGGCGTCGCAGTCCCCCCCGATTTCGGGGACGCCTACCGCGAGATGCACGTCGACGCCCCGGACGGCGCCGAGGTGCCCCTGCCGGCGCACGTCTCGGCGGCGCTCGCGTCCCGGGGCGTCGACGCGCCGAACAACGCCGCCCGCCGCGCCGTCGTCGCCGCCTTCGACCCCGAGGTCGACCGGCGTTCCGGCGCCCTCGATGCGGTCGCGGCCGCCCGCGAGCACGGCCCCGTCGGCGTCTGCTCGAACTGTAGCGTCCCGGAGCTGGCCCGCCGGACCCTCATCCGGGCCGACCTCCGGGACGCCTTCGACTGCGTCGTCACGAGCGTCGCCTGCGGGTGGCGCAAGCCCGACGCCCGCGCCTTCGAGACGGTCGCCCGCCGGCTCGGGGTCCCGGTCGCCGGGCTGGTCCACGTCGGCGACGACCCGGCGACCGACGGCGGAATCGTCGACACCGGCGGCCGGTTCGTCGACATCGACGACACCCCGCTGTCGGCGCTCGGGACGGCCCTGGAGGAGCCGCCGTGATACCGGGACTCCCCGCGGGCGGCGCTACTCCGGGCGTGCCCCCCGTCGCTGTCGCCGTCGGCCTCGCGTTCGTCCTGGAGG
>PXQM01000183.1 GCA_003021325.1 Halobacteriales archaeon QH_10_70_21 | reverse complement strand
GCGAACTCGGCTGCCGCGTCCACACAGTCAACGCCACGCCCGATGGCCGCTTCCCGGGGCGGGACCCCGAGCCAGTCGCGGCGAACCTCGCGGACCTCCGGCGGCTGGTCCGGTCGACCGACGCCGACCTCGGGGTCGCCCACGACGGCGACGCCGACCGCGCCATCTTCGTCGACGAGACCGGGACCCACGTCGAGGGTGACGCGGCGCTTGCGGCGCTGGCGGCCGACGAACTCGAGGCCGGCGCCGTCGCCGTCTCGGCGGTCAACGTCTCACAGCGGCTCGTCGACGCCGTCGAGGCCGCCGGCGCGGACCTCGAGCTGACCCCCATCGGGAGCACGTACATCATCTCCCGCATCCAGGAGCTGCGGGCGGAGGGCGAGCACGTCCCGGTCGCCGGCGAGGGCAACGGCGGAATCCTCTTCCCCGACTACCGGGTCGCCCGCGACGGCGCCTACACCGCCGCCCGGTTCCTCGCACTGCTCGTCGACCGGCCCGCGAGCGAGGTCGCCGCCGCCCACGGCGGGTACGTCAACGCCAGGGCGAACCTCGAGTACGACGGCGCCGACGAGCGCGAGGCCATGCTCGAGGCGGCCGGGGCGTACGCCCGCGAGGCCGACGCGGAGGTGACGACGCTGGACGGCTACCGGCTGCACTACGGTGACGCGTGGGTGCTGGCCCGCCCCAGCGGGACCGAGCCGCTCGTCCGCGTCTACGCCGAGGGCCCGACCCCCGAACGGACCGAGTCGCTCCTGGACGGGATGTGCGAGGCGCTGGAGCGGGGCCGGGGAGACGGGTGACGCGCGGGTCAGGGGGGCTCGTGGCTCTCCAGGGCGTCCGCGAGCCGCCGGTATCGGGCCCGTGCGGTCTCGAGGTCGTCCGCGACCGCGCCGGAGCGGAGCCGCTCGCGCTCCGCCTCCTCCCGGCGGCCGGCGGCGGCCAGCCGACGCGGAGCGGCTCCGCTGACAGCGACTCGAGGTAGGTCCGGTTCGTCGCCACCCGCCGCTTCAGCAGGCTCGCGTCCTCGACGTAGTGCTCGAGCTTCGATTTCGTGTAATCGGCGTACGCCAGCAGCTCCGGGACGGGGTGGCGGCCAGCCGACGCCCCCTCGACGTACGCCAGCAGCTCCGACGGCGGCTTCCGGACGTCGACGAGGGGGTAGCCGGCCGCCGTCTCGACGAGGTCCAGGAACTCGCGTGCGGGCGCCTCCCGGCGGAACTCCTCGAACGCCTCGCCCACCGCCTCGTCGTAACGCTCGACGGGGTCGCGGAGCCGCTCGACCGGCGCCTCGAGGTCCGCCTCGCCGAGCCGGCGGAGGCGCTCGAGGTCCTCGATGCGTTCCTCCAGCGCCCGGTGGCGGTCCTCGGCGGCCCGGCAGGCCCGCCGGTAGCGGCGCCGGGCGGCCTCCAAGTCGTCGCGGTAGTCGGCGTACTCGCGGGCCGGCGCCAGCGCCTCGCGGGCGACGTCGAAGTCCTCGGTCGTCAGCGACGTCGAGACGCCGCCGGTCTTGACGTGACCGTCCGCCTCGAGGAACGCGTCGCCCTCGGGGACGTCCTCCGGGATGGACGACATGGTCTCCGAGAGGTCGTCCCGGAACTCGACGTAGCCCTCGAAGTCGTCCCAGTCGGTGGCGCGCTCCTCCCAGCGGTCCAGGACGCGGACGACCGACTCGTAGGCGTTCGCGACCGTGTCGACGTCGTCGGGGTCGACCGGCGGGTCCGCCTCCAGGCGCTCGAGGCGCTCGGCGGCGGCCTCCAGCTCCGCGACCGGGTCGTCACTCCCCGTAGACATCCTCGGGGTCGAACACGCGCTCGCCGACGACGTCGCCGTCGAGCGTCCGGTGGAAGCAGCTCTCGTGGCCGGTGTGGCAGGCGCCGCCCTCCTGGTGGACGACGTACAGCAGGGCGTCGCCGTCGCAGTCGACGCGGACCTCCTCGACGCGCTGGATGTGGCCGCTGGAGCCGCCCTTCTTCCAGAGCTCGTCGCGGCTGCGCGAGTAGTAGTGGGCGTACCCCGTCTCGCGGGTCCGCTCGAGGGCCGCCCGGGAGACGTACGCGAGCATCAGCACGTCGCCCGAGTCGGCGTCCTGGGCGACGGCGGGAACCAGCCCCTGTTCGTCGAAAGCGAGGTCGACGGGCATGGCCGCACCTGGGTCGCTCGCCGGGATATGCCTTTTCGTTGGTCCGTCGAAACGGCCCGCTACCGGACGCACGTCCGTGACCGTCCGAATCGTTGCACGTCCGACGCGCCGGTAGAGAGTGATAGAAGACTGGACGCGATTCGAGTCGTTACGCCCGACAGTATCAGCGTGTTCGAGGCGGAGGCTCCGGTCTCACCGGAGCGAACGGCGAAGCCGTGAGCGAGTAGGGTGGGGTAGCCTACCCCAGCCCCAGCGACGACAGCAGCACGAACAGCAGGTCGCCGTAGACCAGCCCGACTAGCAGACCGAGGAACATCGGCAGCAGGAAGGGGATACCGGGCGTCAGCCAGACGGTCTCGCGGTCCGGTTCGGTGAGCACCTCCAGCCCCTCCCGCAGCTCGGCCGGCGTCGCGCCGTAGGCCCGGTGGGCCTCGAGGAACCGCTCTGCGCCCCACGTGTCGAGCGGCCGGACGGCCGGCTCGGGGTCGTCGGCGCCGCCGTCGGTCAGCAGCCGCCCCTCGTCGGCGATGGAACCGTCCCCGGGGTCGTTGCGCTCGGTCGGCAGCGGGTGCCGGTAGCGGTCCGGGTCCGCACGCACCGTCGCGAGGTCGACCCCCCGCCACCGCAGGTACATCCGGAGTGCGTCGACGTCCAGCCCGCGGCGGGTGAAGCCGGCCGGCGTCTCCAGCAGCCGGCCGTACTCGTCGATGACTTCCTCGACGGCGACGAGCCGGCCGATGAACATCGCGGGCGTTATCTCGCCGCGCGGCAGGTTCCGGAGCGCCAGCACCAGCGGGTACGCGAGCCCGACCAGCACGGTGTTCGAGAGGATGGTCAGCGAGAAGACGCCGAGCGTGGCGGTCTGTGCGGGGTAGACGGTCGGGACCGCGCCGCCGAGCGCCGTCGCCGCGGTGGCCGGGAGGTAGTAGGCGGGGTTGGCGGGAAAGAGGAGCGCAAGCGTCATGACGGCCTTGGCGTCGGCGCCGCCGAAGCCGCCCAGCCGCCAGAACAGGTAGCCCAGCGGCGCGACCAGCCCGAGCGACAGCCCGGCCCGCAGTGCGAGGAGGCCCATCCGCGGTGTCCCGGCGACGAGGGCCACGTCCCACGCGAGCGCGACGACGCCGGCGACGACCAGCGGGAGCCACGCCCGGTTCGGCACCCGACGGGTCCGGACGTCCCTGACGGCGGTCCACCCGAGGACCGGTACCGCGACCAGCCGCAGCAGGTCGGGACCGGTCGCGATTCCGAAGACCAGCGACACGGCCGTGGTTGCGTCCACCTCCCTCATAAACTCGTGTACTCCTCGTGGCCCCCTCGCGGCGGACGATCGGGTACTTTTCGCCGTCCGAAACCGGCTGAACGTCCAGTACGCTCGAAAGAGCTGCCATGGTGGGAACGTATATCCGGGTGCGTTCGCTATCCGTACGCGAGACGGCAATGCCGTACAGGGACCACGAGACGTTCGAACTCGAGAAGTCGGCGCTCGTCTTAATCGACGTCCAGCGCGGCTTCGACGACGACCGGTGGGGCGAGCGGAACAACCCCGACGCCGAGCGACACGTCGGCGAACTGCTCTCGGCGTACCGTGCGGCCGGGTTACCGGTCGTCCACGTGCGACACGACTCGGCGGAGCCGGGGTCGCCGCTCCGCTCTGACCGGTCCGGGTACGCGTTCAAGCCCGAGGGGGAGCCGGCCGACGACGAGCCGGTCGTCACGAAACGGGTCAACAGCGCGTTCATCGGAACGGACCTCGAGACCCGCCTGCGGCGGGCCGGGGTCGAGCGGCCCGTCCTCGTCGGGTTCACGACCGACCACTGCGTCTCGACGACGGCGCGGATGGCCGAGAACCTCGGCTTCGAGCCCTACGTCGTCGACGACGCGACGGTGACCTTCGACCGGGAGCTCGATGGGACGCGGTACGCCGCCGAGCAGAACCACCGGCTGGCGCTGGCGCAGCTCTCCGGCGAGTTCGCGACGGTCGTCGAGACGGCGACGGTGCTGGCGGCGCTGGAACGACGGCAGTAAAACGCGGCGGGCCCCCGAGGCACGTCCGAACGAAGAGTTCTGCCTTCCCG
The DNA here is from genome assembly GCA_003021325.1 of Halobacteriales archaeon QH_10_70_21. The sequence continues at coordinate 1,026 of PXQM01000183.1, read as the reverse complement.
AGTTCGGGCACGAAATCGACGTGCTCGACATCGTGCCCGTAGTTTGCAAGCCGATGGAGTACCTCGTGTTCGACGTTCTCGTCGAGGATGAGCCGATACGCCATCAATCAGCTATTCGGCGGCGTGAGTGAAGACCGCTCTCTGGCTTCGGCGGCGGCTCGTTCATGACGCTTCTCGATCCGTCGCATCTCCTCGGGATCGTTGTGATAATACGCGAGCGCCTCGTAGATGTCCGCGATGTCTATGGTGTATCGCTCGGCGACTCGGTCGGGGGCGAGTCCGCGCTTTTCGACGCGTGCATGCACGTCTCGGACGGTGACGCGGCTCCCCTCGATGTGGGCTCCCCGTGAATTTCCGAGTCTTCGGCCGCGATGATTCGATACTGCTGGGTCGCCATTGCGTATAGTTAGGCACTCGCGGGAGTTGACCCCTCGCCGAAGCGAACGGATGTCGCCCGTCTATTTCCAATGTTGAGTGCGGTTTGCCGCCAGACCCAAGAGAGAGGGGCAGTTCTACTGAACATAGCCTCTATATCTTGCACGGGTGACGAGGGTCAGGTAAGTCTCGATCTTCCGTTGCTCCGCTACCGGCTGTACTGGCCGAGTGATTCACGTTTGAAACTGAGTAACGAAACCGTCCCAACAACTGTTAATATAGCATAAATTGAAATCGAATATTCGGGAGCAAGTCTCAAATATCCCGACGGCACCTGCTTCAGCTCAGCAAAAGCGCCGCAAAACGGCTGACGAGAGCCTTTACCTCGTGGTCAAGGGGTTAGGTACGGCGCTGGGCGCCGCGAACTGTTTAACGTACGTCTTACGCTGTTAATTAGATGACGCGGTTCTGCAGGTAGTCGAGGTGCTTCGCGTTGTAGACGATCCTGACCGTGTCGGCGGCGGGACTGCCGATGCAGGTCAGGCGGACGCCCTTCTCCTCGACCTCCTCGTCGGAGAGGATCTGCTGCATGTCCATGTCGATCTCGCCCTCCCGGACGATGGCCGCGCAGTTCGCACACGCGCCGGCCCG
>PXQM01000182.1 GCA_003021325.1 Halobacteriales archaeon QH_10_70_21 | reverse complement strand
CGAGGACATCCCCCACGCCCGCAACCTCGTGCCAGGCGAGTCCTCGATCGCCGAGGTCGAGCACTTCCTCAGCCCCAAGCCGGACGTCGAGGGCATCGCCGAGGGCGACATCGTCGAGCTGATCGCCGGGCCGTTCAAGGGCGAGAAGGCCCAGGTCCAGCGCATCGACGAGGGCAAGGACCAGGTCACGGTCGAGCTGTACGAGGCGACCGTCCCCATCCCGGTCACCGTGCGCGGCGACCAGATTCGTGTACTGGATTCCGAGGAGCGGTGACCGGTCGCTCCGGAGCGCTTACTCCCCGGGTGCGTCGACGTCGTCGAGCCGCCCGGCTACCGCCTCGACGTCGGCTGCCTCCTCGACGGCGTCGAGGGCCGCCTCTCTGGTGCGAACGTCGTCGGCGTCGGCGTCGTAGTGCCGCATGTAGTCATCGCGGGAGTGCTCGTCGAAGGCGTGCCGGATGGCGAAGTAGCCGTCCGGGACGATAGCGTGACAGACCGCACACTCGTGGCGCTCGTGTGACCGCGCCTGATGGACGAGCAGGTCCTCGACCGCCTCGGCGCTGTACGCGCAGTCGTCGATGGCACACGCCCACATACCCGGAGCCTGGGCGGGGGGTGGCTTATCGTTTGCCGTGCGGCGGCGGAACCGGAACCGCTAACGGGGCGGGCCCGGAAGCGCGCCCATGGACGAGTTCCGCGTCGACCCGCACGTGAAGGTGCTCGACGAGGGGGTCGTCGAGCGGGCCAAGGCCCGCGGCCTCGACGCCCTCGTGTACGCGCCACACTTCACGCGGCTGCCCGAAGTCGAGGCCCGCGCCGAGCGGTTCTCCGACGACGAGCTGTTCGTCGTGCCCGCCCGGGAGGTGTTCACCGGCGACTGGCGCAACCGCAAGCACGTGCTCGCCGTCGGGCTCACCGACCCCGTCCCGGACTTCATCACCCTCGAGGCCGCGATGGCGGAGTTCGACCGCCAGGACGCCGCCGTTCTCGCCCCCCACCCCGAGTTCGCGACGGTGAGCCTCGAGGCCCACGATCTGCGCGCCCACCGCGACCGGGTCCACGGCATCGAGGTGTACAACCCGAAGCACTTCGGGACGCACAACGACCGGGCGCGGGACCTGTCCGGGGAGTTCGACCTGCCGCCGTTCGGCTCCTCGTACGCACACCTCCCCGGGACCGGCGGGGAGGTGTGGACCGCCTTCGAGGAACGCTTCGAGACGCCTGGGGCGCTCGTCGAGGCGCTGCGGTCCGGCGCCCCACGGCGAGTCTACCACAGGGAGGGCGTCGGCCACCGGCTGCGGTGTCTCGCTGAGGTGGGCCACCTCTTCTACGAGAACACCTGGGAGAAGGTCGACCGGCTGTTCCTGTCCGGGACCGAACCGACCCACCCCGGTCACATCGCATACGACGGCGCCTTCGCCGACGTGAGCGTCTACTGAGACTGCCGGACGTAATTTCGTGAACCCCTGGTTCACCATCGGTGCAAAACTTCGACGGAGAGTCGTTCGTTACCGGGGCGCGGTTCGGGTGGTTACGTCCGGCAGTTGAGCCGGTCGACGGACGACGGCGCCGGCGTGCGGGCGCCGACTCGACTCACACCGCCGAACCGACCACAGTTTTTTTACGATGTAGCACAGTACATATCAGTACTTATGAATACGCTGTCCGGTCAGCAGGCCGCGACCACCTGGGAGCGGTCAGTCCGCCGGACGAGCGCCGTAACGGAGAGCGAGCGACGGGCAGAATCGGACGCAACCGGAGGGACGACGGATGTCTGAGGGGAGCGCCAGGGGCGTCGTTCCCCGGTTCGAGTCGCTGTTCGGACGCTCGGGGCTCCACGTCCGGGACCCCATCGAGGACGTCCAGACGCAACTGTACACCGACAGCCCCGTCGACCCGACGCCGGCGTCGACCGACGCCTTCGTCTACCCGGTCGACAGCGCCGTCGCGGTGGCGGCGACGCGGCTCCGGACGCCGTTCCTGTTGAACGTGTGGGTCCGGGACCTCGAGTGGAACATCGTCGCGGAGTTCGACCCGAACGAGGGGACTATCGAGGTTCCACCTGGGAACTACACGCTGGAGTTCAGCAGCCTTCCGATGAAGGTGTACGCCCGCGTCGACGGCACCGGATTCCACGTCATTCCGGGCGAGGAGTCGGTCGACCTGCTCTTCGACCCCGACACCGAGATCCGTGTCGGGGCGCGGTCGTTCCACTCGCAACCGGGCCGGACGCTGACGACGACCAGTGACCCGGCCGACCTGATGGAGGCGGTGTCGCTGTTCGGCAACGCCATGAAGACGTGGTCACCGGAGCGGACCTTCCCGACGTTGCGGGGTCACCCGCCGCTCATAGAACTCGACAGCGAGCCGAACCTGCCCGACGGAGCCACGCCCCCGGACACCGGCATCCGGCTGACGGTGCCCGAGGCCCACGAGTGGCTCTACCCGGTCGTCCCGCTGGCATACTGGCTGGGGGCGACCGTCGAACCGGGCGCGCCGGCGTTGCACGTCGACGGCCGGCGGTACCCACTCGGCGCTGCCGGTGGATACGACGGCAGGACCGACCGAAGGGCGTTCGAGAAGCACGTCAAGGACGTCCTGCAGTTTTCGTTCCAGTTCGAGTGTGCGGTCCGACAGTTCTACGACGTCGAACTGGACATCGAGCCTCGTATCAGGGACGCAGGAGTCCCGCTGGACCTCGAACAGTTGCCGGAGATGTCGCTCGCCGAGCGAACGCGGACGTACCTCGAACTGGACGAATCCTTCGGCCGTCTCGAGGACGAAATCGGCCGCCCGGATTGGCGGCTCACGGCCGACGTAGAGTCCGATGGGCAGCGCGCGACGACGACGCCGTTCCTCGCCCGCGACCTCGCGGTCGTCCGGTGTCCGTCAGAGGAGGTCCTCGCGGACGCGGAGCGGGAGGCGCCGTCCAGCGCGTTCACGCGTGCCACCCGGGCAAAAGCCGGGGCAGCCGTAAACGGCTTTGGGAGCGTCTTAACGCGGTCTTCGTCCACGTCCAAGCCCAGCTCGGGGACGACCAGCCGAGAAAAAATCATCGAGTTACCCGGCGCCGACAGCATGTCCCAGGCTTGGGTCGGTGACGGCTTCGCGGTCGGCGCCGCGAAGGCGACCACGAAGTCCTATCTCCAGCGGTTGGAGAAGCGCGCCGAGGGCAACTCTCGCATCGGCGTCGAAGTCGTCGTCAACGACGAGGAGATGGCCGAGGAGGCAGACGTCTCTGAAATCTACGGGACGCGGGATCATCTGAACTTCGACATCAACCTCCAGCGGGGCCTCACAACGTCCGAACTCGCGGCGATGTTCGAGCGTGACACCGACTTCATACATTATATTGGGCACGTCGACCCCAAGGGTTTCGACTGTGCGGACGGACATCTCGATGCAGGTCAGATTGGCGACGTCGGTGCCGATACCTTCGTGCTCAACGCCTGCTCCTCTTACGAACAGGGCCAGCGGCTCGTCGACAACGGCGCCATTGCTGGCGTCGTCACACTAAAGGACGTTATCAGTTCGATGGCGACGAAGATCGGCCGGAATATTGCCCGCCTCCTCAATCACGGGTTCCCGATTGGTAGCGCGACGAACCTCATCCAAGATACCATGTTCTCCGGCGAGCACTACGCTGTCGTTGGGGACTCCAACGCGTCGTTGGCGCAGACTACCACGGGTGTTCCGGAGGTTCAGAGAATCGAGATGGCCAACGATGGCCGGTTCGAATTATATGTTGAGACCTTCGGAAGCTGGAATTATGATACAGGAGCGATGTTCACCTCCGATTTGGATTCTTTTGACCGTAACTACATCGTCCCTGGAGAGTTCGGGTCAGTGAAAATCCACGACGAGAGGCTCTGTAACTACCTCAACCGTAGGAGTACACCGGTTATTGCCGCTGGGACCTTCCATTGGTCGGACACGGTTACACCGTCCGAACTGCGGGAGCGACTTGAGGAGTAAGGCCAACGGCACAAGAACGGAATCGCGGGTCGTTAGGGACCAGCTACGCCGCCCGCCGCTACCGTCCCTGCCTGCGACAGCAGCAGCATCATCGTGAACAGGACGCCGGTCATCTTCGGGTGCTCAGCCAGCCACGCCGCGGCCGCGTTCTCGCTTTCGGACATAACAATACGGTATGCGATGGCACGGCAATTAAATTTACCTTAATATTTAATACAAGTTGTTACCGTATTTATATTTACGATTTAGTGTCAGGAGCTTTTACTCCCGCAGAACGGTGCCTTCACCAGCTAGTGTAGTAATCACATATTAAATTGTAGGTCTGGCTCATTTCGTGAGGTCCCGGGTGAAGTAGGATGAGTCTGTAGGTGTTTGGCTTCGATTACTGGTCCCGGCGGCAGAAGGTTCACACCGTTTGGCTTCGCTTACCGGGGCGGACGGCGGAAGGTTCACGGGACTCCCGGCGTACGTGGGGGTATGGCAGACGCGCACCCGGCGGAGGTGCAGCGGCCGTGAGCTACACGCGCGGGACGTTCGCCGCCCTCGTCGACGCCCTGATACCGGAGACGCCCGAACTCGAGGCGCGCGGACCGGAGCACGTCCCCGGCAGCCTGGAGGTCGGACTGGAGGAGGCGGTGATAGCGCGGGTGAACAACTTCGTCGAGACGCAGGGACTGGCGTCGCTGGCCGGCGACGCGGTGCCGCTGGCGCCGGCCGTCGCCGCGCTGCTGGACGCCGCGGCGGCGGAACTGCTCGTCCGGCGGCGCGCGGAGTCGGGCCTGCGGTCCCCGGAGCCGTCGTTCGCGAGCGGCCCGTTCTCGCGGCTCGCCCGCGAGGATCGCCTGCGCGCGCTCCGGCTGCTGGAGGAGGAGGGCGTCGTCGCGGCGCTCTCCGAGCGGGTCGACGCCGCCAGCCTCGGGACGATGCAGTTCCTCGCGAGCTCGCTGCCCATCCTCGTCGAGTTCGTCTACTACTCGGAGACGACGGCCGAGGGGGACGACGACCGGTCGCTGGGCTGGCGGCAGGCCGGCTACCCCGGGCCCGCCGACGGCTACGAGGTATTGTGCGGCTACGAGGTCGAGGCGTTCGAGGAGAACGACTACTGATGCGAGAGCGCGAGACGGACGTCGTGGTCGTCGGCGCGGGCGGCGACGGCCCCGCCCTGGCGTGGCGCCTCGGCCAGCTCGGCGTCGACGTGACGATACTGGAGGCCGGGCCCTTCTACGGCAACGAGGAGTGGCCGGCGCCCAACGACGCGCCGGGCGGGGAGGTCTCCGGCGACCACGGGGACCTCTCGGGAGCGCTGTACGACGAGCAGTTCACCTCGCGGGAGGGCGAGATGAACGACCCGGTCACCGGAAAGCTCCGGTGGGGGCCGGCGGACGACGACCGGCCGCCGTGGCAGCGGACCGTCCCACAGCAGGCGCTCATCGCCCAGCTGTCGGGCGTCGGCGGGACGACCCAGCACTACTACGCCAACCACCCGCGAGCGTTCGTGACGGCCGTCGACGACCAGCCGCACTGGCCGCTCGACTACGCGGAGCTGGTGCCGTACTACCAGCTCCTGGAGGAGACCCACCCAGTGGAGCCGGCACCGACGACGCCGAAGGCCGAGGCGTTCTTCGAGGGCGCCCGCCGGGCCGGCTACGAGCTGAACGACGGCTTCAACGTCACGGGCGAGGGCTACCGGCCGTTCCCGAACGCGGTTCCACAGCCGGACGAGCGGCTTCGGTGGGACGGCGACGGACGAGCGGACGGCGGTGATGGCGGTCCGGACGCGGCCGGGGACGACCCAGAGGACGGCGCGTACCGCTATCCCGACTACGAGGGCGACACGCTGGCGATGCACGAACACCAGGGTGGCCCCCATCCCCGCGGGGCGCCGTTCCGCGAGCGGGCACGCCGCTCGTCGAACGTCTCGTTGGTGCCGCGGGCCTTCGACACCGGCCACGTCGAGATCCGGCCCAACGCCTTCGCGACCGACGTCCTGACCGAGGAGGGTCCGGGGAGCGTCGAGGCGACCGGCGTCGAGTTCCGCGACACCTGGGCCGGGACGACCGAGCGGGTGTTCGCCGACGTCGTCGTCCTCGCTGCGGGCTGCGTCGAGACGCCGCGGCTGTGGCTCAACAGCGGCCTCCCGGACGACGGCTGGGTCGGCCGCGGGCTGACCACCCACTGGTTCGACTTCGTCGCCGGCACCTTCGACCCTGACACGCTCGAGGGCCTCGTCGGCCAGCGGGCGGTCGAGCCCCACCAGGGCCAGGCCGCCGGCTCGCGGCTGGACGTGCCGGGCGTCGGCGCGGTCGCGGTCAACACCTTCGCCCCCGGCGTCACGGCGATGGCGATGTACGCGGCGGGGCAGGGCGAGTGGGCCTTCGACCGCGACACGGTGGGCGAGCCGTGGGACACCTGTGGCCGGCTGGCCGGCCGCGACCTGAAGCAGGCGATGGCCGACTACCGGCGGACGCTGACGCTCATCTGTCACACCGACGACCGGCCGCGACAGGCAAACGGCGTCTCGGTCGACGACGCCACCGAGGACGAGCACGGGCCCGTGCCGCTGGTCGAGTGGGAGCCCCACCCCGACGACGACGCCCGGCGCGACGAGCTGGCGAGACGGGGCGCGGAGGTACTCCGGGCAGCCGGTGCCGAGCACGTCCACCGGACCGACGCCGCCCCCATCCTCCTGCACATGCAGTCGTCGATGGCCATCGGGAAGGTGCTCGACGCGGGCGGGGAGGCGAAGAACGTCGACCGGCTGTTCGTCGCCGACCACTCGGCGCTGGCCAACGGCGTCGGCGGCGCGAACCCGACGCACTCGGGGCAGGCGCTCGCGCTCCGGACCGCAGAATGCGTCGCAGCGCGGTACTTCGGCGGCGTCGACGACCCGGTCGGCGACCCCGCCTGACCGGGGCAGTGCAGGCGGGCGCGGGGACCCGAAGCTGGCTCACGCCCAGGTCCACCGGGCGTCCAGTACGTACCGGTAGAGCCCCGACAGCGGGATGGCAAAGAGGTTCGCGAGGAGCACGATCTGGCTCGAGACCGGCACGCCGAAGAGCGCCGTCACGACCGCGTACTGGTCCGTCAGCAACAGCCGCATGAACTCGAGCTGCAGGACGGTCCGGAAGGCGTACAGCAGCCCGAGCTGGAGCGGAATCGCCGACCCGCGGACGACGTTGGTCTTCGCGAGGCCGTAGGCGTAGGCCCACGGCTCGGTCTTCCGGTCGGCGCTGAACGTCCAGGCGTTGTTCAGGAAGTACTGCAGGATGATGGTTATCTCGATGGAGACGGCCGCCGCCAGTAGGTAGTTGACGGCCGTGAACTCGAGGAACCCGAAGAGGAGGCCCTGCTGGACCCCGGCGGCGACCGCCCCGACGATGAAGAACCGCCGCTCTGCGTCGGCCGTCTCGCCGGTCAGCGACGCCGCGTGGGCCTCGGCGACCGGGCGGAGCCGTTCCATGGCAGCGGTGGCCGCGCCGCCCCGCGCCGACGAGCGGTCCTTCTGCTGGACGGGGTCCGAGGGACGGTGGTACAGCTCCTCGTCGCCGGTCTCGGTGTTGACGATGTAGGTCCACTCGGCGGTCCGGGCGCTCACGAGGAGGTCGCCGTCGTCGAGCCCGCGCGGGATGGGCTGCTGGGTGACTTCCTCGCCGCGGACGGTGACGGAGACGACGGGCTCGTCGGCCGGCGGAATCCCGTCGAGGACGCCGGGCAGGAGGCTCTCGCCGGCCCACGAATCGCCGGGGTCGGCGCCGAGCAGGTCGCAGACCGTCGGCGGGATAGCGTCCAGCCCGACGGCGCCCTCGACGCGCCGCCCCTCTGCGCCGGGGACGTCGACGATGAGCGGGACGCGTGCGAGCTCGTCGTACAGCTTCGGGTAGTGGGCGAGGTGGCCGTGGTCCTGGAACTCCTCGCCGTGGTCGCCGGCGACGACGAGGGCGGTGTCGTCGGCGACGCCGGCCTCGGCGAGCGCCGACTCCAGGCGGCCGATGCTGGCGTCGACCTGTCTGACGGCCCCCTGGTACAGCGTCCGGAGGTCGCCGAGCGTCCGCTCGCCTACCTCCCAGCCGAGACCGGTCTTGCTGTGGGCGACGATCATCCGGTGGGTGCCGAGTCGCGAGCCCGACACCTCCCGGACGTAGCGGGGCGCGGGGACGTACGGCGTGTGGGCGTCCATGTAGTGGACCCACAGGAAGAACGGGTCGTCGGCGTCCGCGATGAACTCGGTCGCGCTCCGCTCGACGTCGAGCCCGCGGGAGGCGTCGTGGAACGGCTGTGCGTCCGAGTCACCCCGGAGCTTCGAGGCGAGGCGGCGGAACGGCGAGGTCGCGAGCTGGAGCCACGCCTCGACCGTCGGGTGGGCCGCCAGGTAGCGGCTGTAGATGCTCGAGCCGACGTCGGCGACGAACGGCTCGAACTCGTCGAAGCCGTCGTCGTACCCCCAGTGGCTCGTCAGGAACCCGTTAGCAGCGTTGAAGCCGGCGGTGTCGAGGCCGGCCTCGGAGACGACCTCGGCGAGCGTCCGCGACTCGTCGACGCCGATGCGGCCGGAGTCGGCGAACACCGGCCGCGAGGCCAGGATGCCCGGAAACGAGAAGGGCGTCCAGTTGCCGTTCGCGAAGGCGTGCTCGAAGACGGTCCCCCGGTCCGCGATGTCCTGGATGACGGGCGTGTACTGCTCGGGGTCGTACGGACTAATCGCGTCGGTACGGAGCGAGTCGACCGTCACGAGCACCACGTTGTCGACGTCGGTCATCGGTCGGTGAGTGGGTCCCCCTCTGTTCCGCCTTCTGAGTGCAATGCTAAACACCCGTACTTCCCCACCGCTGGTGAACTTTCCGGTCCGGAGACCGGGCGCGCCCGTCTGTACGCTTAAAACCGTCGCGGCCCGAGCGGCGTCCATGTCTGCGACGCTCGTCGCTTCGGCCGACGACGTTCCCGACGTGGGGAGCTACCTGTTCACCGTCCGGGAGGCCGACGGGAGCCTCGAGGAGGTCATCCTCGTCGACCTCGCGGACGGCGTCTCGGCGTGGAAGAACTTCTGCCAGCACGAGACCGACCAGCGACTCGACCGCGGCAGCGGCGCCGCGATGCGGGACGGCCGGCTCATCTGCCCGAAGCACGGCTCGATGTTCGACGCCGAGACCGGCTACTGCGACAGCGGGAAGGCCGCGGGGTCGACGCTCGTCGAGGTCGACGTCACCGTCCGGCACGGCCAGGTGTACCTCACCGACGACGACCTCGAGTTCGTCGCCGAGGGCGGCATCGACGACGACGGCGACCCATCGTCGACCTCGCACCTGACCTTCTGAGCGCCGGTCGGGACCGCCGCACCGCTTTTGTGGCCGCCCGCCGAGTCCGGTCGTATGTACGACGACGTCCTCTTTCCGACCGACGGCGAGACGGGCGCCGAGACCGGCTTCGAGCAGGCCGTCGAGGCCGCCGAGACCTTCGGCGCGCGGTTGCACGTTCTCTACGTCGCCGACACCACCCGCGACACCGTCACGAACGTCGGCGGCGAGGTGGTCGACGCGCTCGAGCGGGAGGGCGAGGCGGTCGTCGACGAGTACGCCGAGCGGGCCGCCGACCGCGGCGTCGACGCCGTCGACGCGGTCGTCCAGGGCCAGCCCCACGACGTCATCGTCGAGTACGCCGAGACCAACGCCGACCTGGTGGTGATGCCGACGAGCGGCCGGGAGGGAATCGCACAGTACCTGCTGGGGAGCACGACCGAGCGCGTCGTCCGGACCTGCGCCGTACCCGTGCTGACGCTGCCGGCCGAGTGAGGGCGCAGGGCCCCGCACCGACTCACCGCTCAGATCTCCAGGTCCTGCGTCGGCACGGCGCCCTCGTCGGCGGTCGGCTCGTACTCGTCGACGGCGGTGAGCGCGAGTTCCAGGACCCCCTCGTGGCTCCAGCGGGCGGTGTTGATGACCAGATCGTAGATGGAGCGGTCGGTGATGTCGATGCCGTAGTAGTCCTCGTAGCGCTTGGTGTCGATGACGTCCCGGACGCGCATCTCGGCGCCGATCTCCTCGCGGTCGGTCGTCCGCTCGACGCGGACCTCCTCGGGGGCGTCGAGGTAGATGCGCAGGTCCGCGCGGTTGCCTGCGAGCCAGCCCGCGAGCCGCGACTCGAGGATGAACGCCTTGTTCGCCGCGCCCCACTTCTCGGCGACGGTGCGGAGCCGCCGGTCGATCTCGCGGTCTATCTCCTCGGACTCGCTGGCCTTGGCGACGAACTGGGTGAGGCTCATGTCCCGCTCCTCGGCGAGTTCGCGGAACACCTCACCGCCGGAGACGTAGCCGCAGTCGAGCGCCTCCGAGAGGCCCTCACACAGCGTCGTCACCCCGGATCCCGACCGGCCCGAGACCGTGATGAAGAGGTTGCTCTCGAGCTGCCGGTCCGGCGTGTGGTCGAGTGCGGTCATTGGAGCGGATACCGCCGGACCGGACATAAGCACGGCGGTCCGGGCGAGCCGATGGCCGCACCGCCGCCGGCGTTCGGCGTCCGCGTCGGCGAAGCTGTGGCCCCCGTCGGGGGTGAGGTATCCTCCGTCGTTGCAGCGGTGATCGGTGACCCCCGTCGAAATCGTGCGGAGCCCGGCCCACCGACGGAGCTTGTAACAGAGCCATCCAAACGAAAAGAGCCCGACCAGGTCGGGACGGAGCGCCGGCGCCCCCGGCCGGAGCCCCCGGCCGGGCGCGAAAGCCACAAGCCCGTGAGGCCGTACTGTCCGGTATGCCACAGACGCTCCCGGCCCCGCCGGACGCGGGTCTCCTGAACGCGGTCCGCTTCGGTACGGACACCTTCCGGTTCCTCGAGGGAATCCAGGCGCGGTTCGAGGACGGCACGGCCATCCCAATCGCGGGGCGGCCGCCGCTGGTGCTGCTGACGAATCCCGAGCTGGTCTCGGAGGCGCTGGAGCGCCGCGAGGACTTCACGCGCGTGCCGGCCCAGGGCGCCGCGGCGATGATAGCCGAGCGGGGGCTCGTCCAGAGCGAGGGCGACCTCTGGGAGCAGCAGCGGTCGGCCATGGCGCCGGCCTTCGCCGGCCAGCAGGTGACCGCCTACGCGAACACGACCGGCGCGCGGGCCCACAGCCTGGCCGAGGAGTGGGCCGAGGCCGGCAGCCAGGAACTGAACCTCCACCGCGCGATGACCGCGATGACCATCCGGGTCGCCTCCGAGATTCTGCTCGGCGAGGACATCGGGCAGGCCCGGGCCGACCAGTTCCACGAGTGGATGGCCGTCGCCGGCCGGGAGTTCGAGTTCGGCATCGACATCGCCCTGCCCGAATGGGTCCCCACGGGCGTCTCGGCGGAGTTCGAGACGGCCGCCGAGGGCATCCGCGGGCTGAGCGAGGAGCTCATCGAGCGGCGGCGGGCGGCGCTGACCGACGGCGGCGAGGAGGGGTCGGACATGCTGACGATGCTGCTGCGGGCGGCGGAGAACCCCGAAATCGACATGCCGGACGAGCAGATACGCGACGAGGTGGCGACGTTCCTCATCGCCGGCCACGAGACGACGGCACTGAGCCTCACGTACACGCTGAGCCTGCTGTCGTGGAACCCCGAGGCCCGCCGGCGCGTCCGGGCGGAGGCCGAGACGGTCCTCGGCGACAGCCCGCCGGAGCACGCCGACCTCGCCGAGCTGGAGTACACGAAGCGGGCCTACCAGGAGGCGCTGCGGCTCTACCCGCCGGCGTGGGCCGTCTTCTGGCAGGCCGACGGCGACCAGCCCCTCGGCGAGTACACCATCGAGGACGGTTCCGCGGTCATCACCCCCCAGTGGTCCATCCACCGCGACGGCCGCTACTTCGAGGACCCCGAGGCGTTCGACCCCGACCGCTGGGAGCGCCGCGACCCCAACGGCGTCGAGGCGTACTTCCCCTTCTCGACCGGGCCCCACGCCTGCATCGGCCGCGGGTTCGCGCTCTCCGGGGCGACGCTCGTGCTCGCGCGGCTCGTGAAGGACTTCGACGTTGACGTCCCCGAGGACGCCCTCGACGATTTGCGCATCACGCCGACGCTGCGGCCGGCCGACGGCGTCGACGCGACTGTCCGGCCGGCCGAGTGACCGACATCAGGAGTCCGGCGTCCGGCGACCGGACGACGCCGCCGGACGGAGCGGCGCGACGCTGTAGAGGCCCCACAGGAGCCACTCCCGCTCCCGGACCGCCAGGTCCGTGCCCGCCACCGGCGGCCCGAGCTGTCGGGTGAGGTCCGAGAACAGCAGGCGTACGGCCGGATTGAGCGTCCGCCGGAGCAGGGACGGCGACGCTCCGTCGGGGAGGAACTCGTCGAAGACCGAGACTCGTCCCCCGGGGGCGAGGACGCGGTCGACCTCCGCGAGGACGGCCGCCGGGTCGGGGACGACCGCGAGCAGGAGGTGGAGACAGACGGCGCCGAAGGCGTCGTCCTCGAACGGGAGGTCGGTCGCGTCGCCGACGGCGGCGTCGACCGTCCGGTCGAGGTCCGCCGCCCGGACGCGGGTCCGCCGGACGTTCTCGGGGACGACGTCGAGGGCCGTCGCGCGGGCGTCGGCGGGGAGGTACGGCAGGTCCAGACCGGTCCCGGCGCCGACAAGCAGTATCCGGTCGTCGGGACCTCCGGTAACGGTGGCCGTGAGGGTTCATCTTTAGGGTCCCGGCGCCGACAAGGGGTATCCGGTCGTCGGGACGGGGGTTCAGCAGGTCGACCGCGCGGGCCCGCCCGGACTCGAACGGCGCGGCGAGGCGGTCGTAGACGGGCGCGTAGAGCCGCCAGCGGCCGCGGCGCCACCGCCCGGCGAGGCTCACTCCCGACCCCGTCGCGGGCCGTCGGCGCGCGAGACCGACAGCCCCGCGGCGAACAGCCAGGCGAACCCCCCGGCGGTGAGCAGGATGGTCGCCAGGCTCACCGGGGTCCGGACGTCCGCGACCGTCAGCAGTCCCGCCGAGGCTGCGACGACGAGCGACCCCCCGACCGCGAGGCCGGCGTAGTCGAGCAGGCGGTGCGTCGCCCCGCTACGGACGAGCGCGAGCGCCAGCGCGGCGATTCCGCCGCCGAGGAGGACACCGTACATCAGTGCGTGGGCGGTGCCGAAGGGGTGCAAAAGCGCCCCGTGGAACGTTCCGTGGGCGCCCTGCTGTCGGGCGAACACGTCGACGTAGACCCACGCCGTCCACTGCAGGGCGTGCAGGACCGCCAGGCCGAACGCACCGCCGGCGACCGTGGCCGCGAGGCCGGTCCCGAACGCCCGACTGCGGCGCACCGCCACGGTCCCGACCGCGACGAGCGCCGTCGCCACGAACCACAGGAAGTGGCTGACCATCCAGGGGACCGGCGTGGACGCCCCCGGCTCGCCGCTCTGCGTCAGGACGGCGCTGCCGGCGAAGAAGACGACGGCGCCGAGGGCGATCGCCGCTCCGCCCGTCCCCGGGGCGGCCCAGGCCGATTCGTGCACGGTACTGCTCGTCGGTGCTTCGTTCGCCACGTCGTATCACCTGTCTCGACCGACGGCCCCCGGGACCGTCGTCGTGACTCCCGAACTGCTGGGCGGGTTTAAGTGGGATTGCCCGGGACGCTGGAGGGGCGCTGGGGCGGCCGCTTGGACCGCGCGCTCCGGACCGTTATATCTGCCCAACAGCCTGGGAGCAACGCACACCGGGGCGGCGCGCCTCCGGACGGATGCAATGTCGAACGACGACGACGCGAACGCGGATGGAACGGAGACGCTCGCCTGTAGCTGCTGTGGCGGCGCCGAAACGGACGGCGGTCGGGAGTCGGGGACCGGGCGGTGGCTCGACGAGGCGTCGCCGCTGGAGGCCGAACTCCCGACGGAGTTGCAGGTACCGCTGGGACGGGTCCTGGGCGAGCCGCCGGTCGAGACGCTCGGCGCGTGGCTCGCTGCGGTCCGGCAGCGGACCGGCGACGGCCCGATCGACGCCGAGCACCTCTGTCACGCCGACGAGGAGACCGACCACGTGGGCCGGCTGGACGGCGAGACCTACCACTTCCAGTGCTTCTACGACGCGGTGGCGCTGTCGGCGCTGGTCGACGAGCCCGTCGACGTCCGGACGAAGAGCCCCGACGGGTCGGTCGTCGAGGCCCGGGCGGTCGGGACCGACGAGTTGCGCGTCACGCCCGAGGGGGCGACCTTCTCGTTCGGCATCGCGGCGGACGTGACCCCGCCGGCGGACGACGAGCCGTTCCCGGCGGACGTCTACGGGGCCGTCTGCCCGTACGTCAGGGCGTTCCCGGACCGTGACGCCTACGAGCGGTGGGCCGAGACGGTCCCGGCGGCGACGGTCGGACTGCCGCTGGCGGGCGCCACGGAGGTCGCCGCCGCGCTGGCCGAGTGATGACACTCCCCAGTGTATTGGGCACAACGCTTTATCGCCGCGAGGTCGAACCCCGAGCCATGCGCGAAGCGCTCGTGAGCATCGACGAGGCCGGCTTCGAGGCCCTCGGCATCGACGAACTCGTCGACGTCGCCCGGGCGGCCGGCATCCGGGCGTTCGACGAGCTCGCCTGCTACGGCGACAGCTCCGTCGTCAAGATCGAGGTCGGCGACCGGATGGACGAGGCGCGGCTCGACGAGCTGCCGTACGTCGGGGAGTGGGAGCTGGTCGCCGAGGCGGGCGAAACGTTCGTCTACGTGGTCCCGTTCACCGCGCCGGGGCTGTCCGGGGACGTCGCAGAGGCGGCCGAGGCCCTGCTCGGCACCTGCGACCCGGAGGTCGACGACCGCGGCGCGACGATGTCGCTGGTCGGCCCCCAGGCGGCCATCGCCGGCGTCGTCGGCGAGTACGAGGCGGAGGGGGCCGCACCGGACCTCCGGCGGCTCGCGGGCTACGACGGCCGGGACCGCCCGCTGGCGGCGCTGACCGACCGGCAGCGCGAGGTCGTCGAGACCGCCCACGAGCTCGGCTACTACGAGGTGCCGAGGGAGGCCTCGACGGAGGCGGTCGCGGCGGCGCTCGACCTCGACCCCTCGACGGTCGCCGAGCACCTCCAGCGCGCCGAGCGGAACCTGATGTCGCACCACCTCGACCCGGCGTGAGTCGAGGGGGGCCGTCAGGGCCGACGGTCGGTCGGCGAGCCGTCCTCGCGGTGGGCCAGCCGCTCGCCGACCGAGCCCGGCACCGGCGTCCGGCAGTACTGGCAGTACCACGACCGGCCGGTGGTGCGCGACTCCCGGATGAGCTCGTCGCCGGACGACAGCGTCGCGCCGCAGCCGTCGCACGCGTAGGACGTCGCCATACGGCCTCCATTCGGCTCCGGGATGCCTAACCCTAACGGCCGCGGGCGGCGGCCGTCAGCAGCGGCCCATCGCCGCCTCAACGTCGGCGCGAATCCGTTCGATGGCCGCAGAGAGGTCGGCGACGACCGCCATGACGGGGTAGTCGAACCCGAGCCCCTGGTAGACGTACTGCGGCACGTCCGGCGCGTCGGCGGGGAGGCCCGTCGTGCGGCGCTGCTCGAACAGCGTCGACTGGCGGCCGTCGGCGACGGACTCGCACGTCTCCTCGAGCACCGCCAGCCGGGCGCGGTAGGCGTCGAGCGTCCCGAACGGTGCCTCCGACAGCGAGCGCGCCGAGAACTCCGCCAGCTCCTCGGCGAGGGGCGCGAGCGACTCGGTTGCGTCCTCGAGCGAGTCGGCCTCGCTCGACAGCGTCTCCAGCAGCGACGCCCGGGCCGACTGGGAGGCCGACGACGACGACAGCACGGCCTGCTTGCGGCGCGTGTTGAACCGCGTGCCGTCGGTGAGCGCGGCCGCGAGGTCCGGCGAGAACTCCGCCCGGACGCTCTCGACGTATCCGTCGCCGTACTCCTCGTCGTAGTGCGGCACGCTCATGACCGTCTCCTCGTAGGCCTCCCGGACGGCGTCGAGCCCGTCGGTCGGCCCCGCCACGACGCTCGCCCGTGCGACCGTCCCCCCCTGCGAGACGGTCGTCTCGGGCTCGATATCCTGGACCCGCTCCTCGAAGGCACGGAGCGCCTTGAGTTCGTCCGCGGTCCGGCGGCGCTCGCGCCGCAACGCGGTGGCGGCACGCGCCAGACGTCCCTCGACCCCGAACGCCCTCGAATCTGCAGCGTCCATACAGCGACCTCCACCGGCGGGAGTATAGGCGGTTATAATTGGACTATGAACCGTTTTCGTGGCCCCCGTAGCGATATATATCCGGCGTCGAGGCGCGCTCCGGCGCGGTGGCCTCCCCCCGGACGGCCCCGGCGACCGGCGTCCGAGCCGTGCCCGCGTCGCCGGCGGACAGGCCCGTCACCACTCGGCGTGGGTGAAAACCTCCCGGTCGGCCGCCCGATTCCGGCTCCGAAGCCGCAAATACCGTGCGTGGATTGCAGCCAGCGCCAGCTATTTTACTGCTCGTTAGACATTCACAGGCACGCCACGGGGCGCCCGGAGGCGCTCCCATCGAATTCATGGACCGGAACACGCTCACCCGGCCGGTCGCGGAGGTAATGAACAGCCCGGTGCGGACGGTCGACTACGACACGTCCGTGGCAGCCGCGGCGCGGACGCTATCGCGCGAGAACATCGGCTCGGTCGTCGTCGAGGCGGACGGGATCATCGGCATCGCCACCGAGTCCGACATCGTCGAGGCCGTCGGCGCGGAGCGCGACATCGACCGGATGACCGTCGGACAGCTGATGACCAAGAGCGTCCTGACGATAGACGCGGCGGAGCCGGTCGAGGTCGCCTGCGAGCGGATGCGGGACAGCGGGGTCAAGAAGCTCCCGGTCACCGACGGCGGGGAACTCGTCGGCATCGTCACGACGACGGACGTCACCCACGCGCTGGTCCCCGACCTCGACGACGTCATCACCTCCTTCCAGTAGGGCCCGCCCCCGGCGCACGCGTTCGCGCTACCGGCGCGGGTCGTCCCGCCGGTACGGACTCCCGTCGATGTAGTCCATGGCCGCGTCGAACGCGTCGGGAGCCGTCTCGAACGTCCCCTCGTGGCTCCACTCGCCGTCGGGGATGACGGTGTACACGTCGAAGCTGCCGCCCCTGTACTCGTGGGACTCGACGTAGAGTTCCGCCTCGACGGTCCCGTCGTCGAGCAGCAGCCAGACCCCCAGTTCCTTCCCGCCTTCCAGGTCTCTGCGCCGTCGCCAGTACATGTACGCCGTTCGTTCGCCGGCGGGCTAAATCCTCCGCCGGAGCGGCGCGTTACCGCTCGGATGTCGCGCGGACCCGGCGCGTCCGCCGGGTCGTCCCGGCGGTCGGCGTCGCCGGCCGACCGTCGAGCGGGCCGGACCCGTCACCCGAGTCCCGGCACGAGCAGCGTCGAGACGCGTGCGTTCTCCTTGATACGGAGGCCGGCGCCGCCGACCGAGAGCGGGACGGCCTCGAGTTCGCGGACGTACAGCGTCGGGTGGAAGGCGCCACGTGCTCGCAGCTCGTCGCGGGTCTGGAGGACGAGCGAGACGTCGTCGGGCGCCGACAGCGACTCGTTGTACTCGAGCAGGTACCGGCCGGCGTCGAGGTGCCACCAGCCGTAGTCGTCGTCGGGGTTCCGCAGCTCGGTCTCGACCGGGTCGAGGTCGGGGGCCTCCAGTTCGCCGCCGCCGAAGTCGACGCGGCCGGGGACGGCGACGCGGTGGACCCCGGCGACGGTCAGGTCGACGCCGCGGCCCTCGGTCTGGGTCGGTTCGTGGACGAGGTCGTCGACGAACGGAGCGACGTCCATACCGCTCGTTCGCGTCCCAGCACAAAAAAGAGCGCCGAACGAGTCCGGGACCCATACGGAGTGCTGTAACTGTGTACCGGTCGCCGCCGACCCCGCAGGCGACGACCCCTAGAGGACTACAGCACTCCGTGTCATGCCTCCGAGGAGGCCCTGTATCGCCGGCTCACCGCCTTCCAGCGGCCGGTCCGGAACAGCCCGTAGTTGATACAGGCCGGGACGTACATCTCCAGCAGCAGCGCCGCATAGAGGCCGGCGATGCCCAGCGGCGTCACGAGGCCGAGCGCGGCGACCGGCAGGGCGAAGACGTACCGGCCGAGCAGCGAGGCGGCGAACGGCAGCCGGGTGTCGCCGGCGCCGATGAGCGCCCCGGTCGCCGTCCCGTCGATGCCCTGCCCGACGGAGCTGATGGCGCTGACGGTGACGAAGACGGCGGTCTGGGCGACCGCCTCCTCGGCGACGAACAGCCCCGCGAGGGGCTCGGCGAGCAACACGACCGCGCCGGCCGCACAGAGGTAGACGACGAGCCCGAGGCGGACGATGGAGGCGCCGTAGGCGCCCGCCTCCGTCTCGTCGTGCTCGCCGAGGTGCTGGCCGACCAGCGAGCTCGAGGCGAGCGAGAGCCCCCAGTTGAAGCTGTTGACCACCGTCCGCACCCGGCGGGCCACCTCGAAGGCCGTCACGACGACCGGGCCGAACGAGGCCGCGATCCACAGCAGCGGGAAGACGATGAGCCCCTGGGCGAGCCGGCGGCCGACCTCGGGCAGCGATATCTCGAGCAGCTGCCGCAGGAGCGCGCGGTCGACCCGCGCCCCGCCGGTCCCGATGGGAACCGGGCTGGGCTCCATGCCGAGCAGCCCGCCGTACGAGCGGCCGGTCATCCCCCAGCCCAGCGTCAGCGTCACGACGCCGGTCGAGACGGTCGTCCCGATGGCGGCGCCGGCCACGCCGAGCCCGAACCCGAAGATGAGGACGGCACTCAAAACGACGTTGAGCAGTGCCCCGGTTGCGCGGTTGACCATCTCGGTGAACGTGTCGCCGATGCCGGTGTACGTCCGGCTGGCGATGAGGTTGAGCATCTCGAAGAGGACGGCCGGCGCGACGAAGACCAGGTAGGTGCTCCCCTGCTCGAGCGACGCCGGGTCGGCGCCGAGGAGACCGACGAGGACCCCGGGAACCGCGACGAAGGCGGCCATGATGGGCACCGCGAGCGCCGCCGTCAGGAGGACGCTCTGTTCGACGACCCGCGACGCCCGTTCCGGGCGGTCGGCGCCGTAGTTCTGCGAGACGAGGCTGACCGTCCCGCCGGCGATGCCGAGCCCCAGGAGCGCGACGACGCCCCAGTAGCCCAGCGCAAACGCCAGTCCCGCGGTGCCCGCGGTGCCGACCGCGATGCCGACCATCGCCAGGTCGACGGTCTGCTTGGACATGATGGCGAAGCCGGTGACGACCCGCGGCCACGCGAGCTCGAGCGTCTGCCGGAAGCGGTCGCTCGTGATGACGCCCGCGCGCTCGAGCAGACTCCCGACGCTGTCGACCGGGTCCATCGCAAACGTTCCCGTAGACGTGAGTACAGCCACCGGAAACTTCGCACTGTTGCTTCCGGCATGGCGTCGGGCTGGCCCGCGTCGTCACCCGGGCGTGGCGCGAACACCCACGTGGAGTCGAACGGTCGACCGTCGGCGACCCCGGCCGCCCACGGCGGGTCGCTCCGGGTCCCGAAACGAATTTTTGAAACTTCCGCTACAAAATATCAATTAATCGAGAATTTTTCCGGCGGCCCGACGTACTTGGTACCGACGTCGGACGGACCCGACGCCCGCTCTCGGGACCGGCGACGCGAACGACGGACTCCACACCGATGAACGCGATACGACTCCAGGACGACGGGGAGGAACTGGCTTACGAGGACGTGCCGCGCCCGCCCCCGAGGACCGGCGAGGTGCTCGTCCGGGTACGCGCGGCCGGCGTCAACCCCCTCGACTGGCTCATCTGCGACGGGACGATTACGGCACTCCGCGACGAGCCCTGTCCGTGGACGCCCGGATGGGACGTTTCGGGCGTCGTCGAGGCCGTCGGGGGCGGCGCGACCGGGGTCGAGCCCGGTGACGCCGTCTACGGCATGGCGCGGCTGCCCGGTGGCGGCGGGACCTTCGCGGAGTACGCCACGATGAGCGTCGAGGCGGTCGTGCCGAAGCCGGCGTCGCTCTCCCACGTCGAGGCTGCGGCCGCGCCGTTGGCGGGACAGACGGCCGTCCACGCGCTCTACGAAGCTGGCGGCCTCACCCCCGGCCAGCGCGTCCTCGTCCACGCCGCAGCCGGCGGCGTCGGCCACATGGCCGTCCGGTTCGCGGCGAACACGGGGGCGCACGTGGTCGGGACCGCATCCGGGTACAACGAGAAGTACCTCCGGGGCCTCGGCGTCGACGAGGTCATCGATTACCGCGAGGAGCGGTTCGAGGACGTCCTCGACGAGGTCGACCTCGTCCTCGACGCCGTCGGCGGGGACGTCCTCGAGCGGTCGGTCCAGGTCGTCCGCCCCGGGGGCGTCGTCGTCACGCTCCCCGAACGGCCGTCCGAGGCGGTCGTCGAGGGGTTCCGAGACGACCACGACGTCGACGTCCGCTTCTTCGACGTCGTGCTGGATTCGGACCCGGTGACGCTCCAGGTCGTCTCCAGCGCCGTCGAGGGCGGCATCGTCGAGCCGACGGTCAGTGACACGTATCCGCTCTCCCGGGCCCGCGAGGCGCTCGACCGGAGCGCGGACGGTCACGTCCGGGGGAAGCTCGTCCTCGAGGTGACGGAGGACGCCGATGAGTGACGACGGCGTCCGGGTCGACGGTATCGACCACGTCGAACTGGCGGTGCCCGACCGCTACGAGGCGGCGGAGTGGTACGGCGATGTCCTGGGGTTCGAAATCGTCGACGAGTTCGAAGACTGGGCGGAGCTGGGCGCGTACCCGCTGATGATATCCAGCGACGGCGGCGACACGACGCTGGCGCTGTTCCGGGGCACCCCCTCGGACGGGCGCGGTGGGTTCCGGCGCGTGGCGTTCCGCACCGCCGGCGAGGAGTTCCTGGCGTTCCTCGACCGGCTGGACTCCGTCCCGGCGGTCGACGCGACCGGCGCGCGGAACGTCAGCGACTTCGGGAGCGCGTACTCGGTGTTCTTCTCCGACCCGCACGGCTACCCCCTCGAGGTCACGACCTACGACTACGACGTCGTCAGCGACGAGTTGGCCTCGCGGTAGTGCGGCAGGACGCCGTTTCGTGCACGGAGTATCGCTTCTGCTCCAAAAGCCCCCGACTCCCGGCCAGCGGCCGCCGAGGCCGCGTCCGGCCGAAGGCGAGGGCCCGGCCGGACGGGTCAGGCGACCTGTTCGACGCCGGTTATCTCGAACCGCGCGCCGCCCTGGTCGCTCTCGGCCGCCCGTATCTCCCAGCCATGCGCCTCGACGATCTCCCGGACGATGGCGAGGCCCAGCCCGGTCCCCTCGTCGGCGGTCGAGTAGCCCTCCTCGAACGCCTGCTCGCGGTCCGCCGGGGGGATGCCGGGGCCGTCGTCGGCGACGTAGAAGCCGGGCTCGGAATCGAGCGCCCCGACGGTGATGGTGACGCCCTCGCCGCCGTGCTCGACCGAGTTCCGGAACAGGTTCTCGAACAGCCGCCGAAGGCGGTCGGGGTCGGCCCGGACCTCGGCGGTGGACTCGGTGACCACCCGTGCGTCGGTCGTCTCGACGGTGTTCCGGCACCGCTCGGCGAGCGCGGCGACGTCGACCCGTTCGCGGTCGGTCACCGCCTGCCCGTAGCGCACCAGCGTCAGCACGTCGTCGATGAGCACGTCCATGCGGTCGAGCGACCGCTCGATGTGGTCGACGTGTTCGCTGTCGTGGTCGCCCGCCAGCAGTTCGAGGCGTCCCCGCGCGACGGCCAGCGGGCTGCGCAGGTCGTGGCTGAGGATGCCGGCGAACCGCTCCAGCCTGTCCCGCCGGGTCTCGAGTTCGGCGTTGGCGCGGCGGAGGCGGGCGGCGTACGTCCCGACGAGGGCGCCGAACGCAGCCCCGGTGGCCAGCGACGCGAAGACCGCCAGGGAGAAGGCGGTATCGAACCGCCGGCTGACGGTCCCGAACCAGAGTCCCACGGTGAAGAACCCGACGACGCCGAGCCCGACCCAGACGAGCACGGTCCGCCGGAAGCCCTCGACGTCCTCGTCGTAGCTGTACCACGCGTAGACCAACAATCCGGTCCCGACGATTGCCGGCAGGCTCGACTGGACGAGGAACGCCGCGGGCGAGACGTCGACGAAGAACCGGGAAACCCCGGTGACGAGGAGGATACCGGCCCCCAGGAGCGCGAGCGGGTCTCGAACGAGGCCGTTACTCATCCGTCACCATACCAACAGTCCTCGACATTTGTATTTCATGGCTATTTCAACCGGTGACAGCCGGCCGACGCTACCGTTCCGCCGGGCGCCTCGCCCCGGTCTCGGCACCACGACGGCCCGCCAGCCGGGGGTCGAAGGCCGGCGTCGGGTCCGAAAGCGGGGCACCGCCCTACAGCCCCCGGCCCGCCCGCCCCGTCTCGAGGTCCTCACGGGCGACGGGACGGACGTAGGTGCCGGCTCGCTCCCGGACCCACCAGTCGCCGGTCTCTGCGCGCTCCTCGGGGGTCGTGAACCGGTACCGGTACCGGACGGCCCGGACGTACTCCGGGGCGTCGCCGTCGAAGGGGTCGGCCGCGAGCAGCGACCGGACCGCCTCGTCGCCCGCGAGCAGCCGCTCGAGCAACCGGAAGAACCACGGGTGCCGGGTCGGCGTCGGCGACATGGCGGCGAACCACAGCTGCCAGCCGAGCCGGTGGTGGTACGGCGCGACCTGGGGCGGCCGCCGGCCGGGGTCGGTCGGCTTGCCGGGGAACTCGTAGGGCCGCCAGTCGCCGTCCAACGGGGCGTCGGTCCCCTCGACGACCACCTCGTAGCGCTCGCGGGTGACGCTGCCGAAGGCACCGTAGCTGTTGACCAGGTGCAGCGGGTCCCAGCCGGTGTTCATCCGCTGGGACTCCGAGAGCATGTTGCGGACGGGGCGGACGCTCAGCGCCACGACCACCGCGGCGACGAGCAGCGAGGCGACCTGGAGGTACGTCGGCGTCGGCGCCACTGCGGGCACGGGCAGGACCGACGCGAGCAGGCCGTCGTTCAGCGTCGGCACTGCGAGCACGACGGTCAACGCGTTGAGCCACGAGAAGTTACCCGTCGTGAGCAGCCACGCCTGGAACAGTATCGTCGCGGTGCCGCCCGCAGCGGCGTACGGCTGCGGCGCGAAGTAGAGGAAGGGGACCGCCAGCTCGACGACGTGGTTGCCGAGGGTCTCGACGCGGTGGAAGCGGTCCGGGAGGTGGTGGGCGTACCAGGAGACGGGGTTCGGCATCGGCTGGGTCTCGTAGTGGTAGTTCAGACAGGTGAGCTGGCGCCAGCAGTCGTCGCCGCGCAGCTTGATGAGACCGGCGCCGAACACGTTCCGGAACAGCACCCACTTCAGCAGCCAGACGACGACGAGGGACGGGCCGGCGCTCCCCGCGCCGAGGAAGACGGCCAGGAAGCCGGTGGGCGTCGCGAACGCGTCCGGGAGCCAGTAGGGCCCGGCCACGAGCGCGACGGCCGAGAGGGCGACGCCGGTCCAGGCGGCGGCGCCGATGGCGCGGTCGTCGGGGACGAGCCGAAAGAGGCTGGGCCGGTCGCGGAACGACGCGCGCTCGAGTCGCTCGGAGAGCGGCAGGAGGCCGTCCTCGCCGGCGAGCGGGCGGAACTGCCGGGCGGCGACGAGGAACGCGACCAGGTAGATGCCCGCGAGCCCCCGCTGGAAGACGAACCGGGCGACCCAGTAGCCTTCCGCGACGGGCAGCTCCATGCCAGACCGTGACTGCGTGCGGCGACTAATGGCTGACGGGACGGCCCGGGCTGCCGGACGTGATTTCGTGAACAGCCGAACCGGCACGGGTCCGAAACCCCGGGAGCGGGGAATCGTAGACCGGAGCACGGTTCACACAGGTACGACCGGCAGCATCAGCGGTCGAGGTCGAGTTCCCGGCCGATACCGGCCGTCAGGCCGGCGACGCCGGCGCCGACCAGGGCCGCGCCGCCGAGCCATGCGGGCGAGAACGCGGCCGCGAGCCCGAGGGTCCACAGCCCCGCCAGGAGCGCGAGGCCGCCGGCGACGACCAGTTGCGCGAACGGCTCCATGTCCGGGGCAGGGGGCCCCCAGCAGTATCAGTGTCGGGGGCGGGGAGTCAGCGGGTGCCGTCCGGGTGGACGCCCGGCACGAGGGCCGCGGTGAACCCGCGCACCGCCGCGACCGGGCGGGAGCGCTCGACGGCCGGCGCCGCCCCGACGGTAAGGTGGGTGGCCATGAAGCCCAGGGCGAAGCCGAGGAAGTGGACGTAGACGTTGACGATTCCCCCGTCGACGACGAGGTCGGACGGGAACCCCGCGAGGAGCCCGCCGGCGAGCAGGAGCGTCGCGATGACGGCCAGGTCGGCGTAGCCCGCCGGTCCGAGCCAGTCCCACGAGTCGGGCACGCCGAAGCCGGCGGCCCGGAGGTGTGCGACCGCCGCGAGGGTGGCGACGGCCGCGACGGCGTACGTGAGCCGGGTCCGGACCACGAGCACCGCCACGAGCGCGAGGCCGGCGAAGAACAGCCCGCGCGCGAGGTCGTGCTCGGCGGGCACACCGAGGGCCTCCTGGAGGTAGCCGGCCAGCGCGACCGGCAGGTAGCCGACGAAGGCCATGGTGACGCCGGAGAAGCCGAGCGAGACGCCCTCGCGCGGGACGGCGAGGTTCAGCAGCGACAGCACGACCGGGAAGACGAAGAGGAACGAGACGAGCGCCACGTAGAACCGGTCGCGGTCGCCGCCCAGGACCGAAAGCAGGTAGGCGGCCGGGACGACCAGCGCGTACGTCCCGAGGTTGAACGCCAGGTGGGCGGTGCTGGCGTGGACGAAGTGCGACTCGAAGGCGCCCCGCAGCGTCGGGTCGGCGTACGAGAAGGCCAGCGCGAGCGGCGTGCCGGCGGTGAGCCGGGCGACGGCGACGAGCACGACGGGCACCGCAAGCAGTACGGCCAGATCCACCGTACGGACCGAGCGCCGGAGGCGGCGGCGGAAGGGTTCGTCCGTCGGGCCGGCCGGGGGTGCCGCCCCCCGCGACCGGTCGGCGCCGGCGCGGACGCCGGCAGTCGGCTGCCCTGCGGAGTCGGTCCGGTCCACCATCTACATCGACGTAGACGCCCCACCGGCCAACCCTCAGTTGCTATACTGATAGGGTCAGAATGCGGGCGTCGATACTGATAGGGTCACCGCTCGTCGACGAGGAACTCGACGAGCTTCCGCTCGGCGGCCCGGCGCTGCTGGTTGAACGTCGGCTGGCTGACGCCGAGCAGATCCGCGACGTCGTTGCCGCTGCTCGTGCGCGGCTGGTCGAAGAAGCCCGCGAGGTAGGCCGTCTCCAGGACGTCGAGCTGTTTGTCGGTCAGCCGCTCCTCGACGCCGCCCCGGAGCATGCTCCGGGTCTCGCGGCTCCGTTCCTCCTCCCGCTTGGCGACGAGGTCGACGCCGGGGTACGACGCCTGGACCGCCTCGACGACCGCCCTTGGCGGCGAACGGCGAGCCGACCCACTCGCCGCCGACCGTCACCTCGACGAGCGCCGTCCCGTCGTCTAGTTCCGTCGTCGTCGCCGCGGTGCCGCCCGGCAGCGCCGACTCGACGTCCGCCGCCGCGTCGCCGTCGACCCCCTCCAGCAGGTACGTCACCGTCGTCGAGTCGCCGTCGTTGCGGACCCGCTTCAGCTCGACCGTACAGTCCAACCGCCCGGCGAGCCGGGTGAACGCCGTGCCCTCGGCGACGTCGAATGTGAGTTCGACGGTGCGTTCCGACTCGAGGGCCGCCCGCCGCTCGGCGGCCGTCAGCGCGTAGCCTATCATCTCGCCCAGTTCGGCCAGCAGGTCGACCATGGAGTCGTCGAAGACGCCGACGCGGTCGGCGAAGACCGTCAGTACGCCACGGGTCGTCCCCTCGTAGACCAGCGGCACGGCACAGCAGGACGGGTAGCCCCGCTCGAGGGCGCCCGCCTGCCAGACCGAGCGCTCCGCCTTCGGAACGCGCATCAGGTTCTCGGCGACCTGGACCTCGCCCGTCTCGGCCGCCCGGACGGCCGGGTGGGGACCGCCTGCTTGATGCCCTCCCGGTCGGACTCCTGGACCACCACAGCCGCGATGGAGCGGATGACGCTGTTGACGCGGTTGAGCCGCTCGAGCCGCTCGGTCCGCTCCTCGAGCTCCTGCTCGCGCGCCTCAAGGGCGCGCTCGCGGGTCGTCCGGTCGAGGTCGCCCTCGACGTTCGCCGCGAGTATCTCCAGCGCCTCCCGCTGGCGGTCCGAGAGCGTCCGCGCGTCGGGCGCGACGAGCGTCATCACGCCGTGCTCGCCGAGCGGGACGAAGAGCCTCGACTCGTACGGGAGCTCGTCGGCGTAGGCCCGCTCGTGGGCGGCGACGTCCGCGAGCGCGCGTATCCGGCCCTCGACGAACGTCTGCCAGGTGACGCTCTCGCCGCCGGAGAGGGTCGGCACCCCGTCGGCGGCCGCCTGGAGCCCCCCGGTCGTCGCCTGCGGGACGAGCGCGCCGCGGTCGTCGTCGAAGCGGTAGACCACTCCGTCGGGGAAGCCGGTGATGGTCCGGCCGGCGTCGAGGGCGCGCTGGCAGGTCTCGGCCTCGTCGCCGGCCTCGAGCATCGCGCCGGCGGTCTCGCTGAGCGTCCGGCGTATCTCCGCGGTCTCCCGGCGTTCGGTGACGTCGACGACCGTCCCGAACAGGTACGGTTCGTCCTCGATGGCCTGCTTCGTGAGCCGCAGTTCGACCGGGACCGGGGCGTCGGCGCCGTCGGCCGTCGCCTCGAGGACCGTCGTCTCGTCGAAGCCGACCCGCTCCCAGACGGCGTCGTACCCCTCGAAGTCGACCGCCTCCCAGACGGCGTCGTACCCCTCGAAGGCCCCGTCCGCGAGCAGGTCGTCGATGCCCGCGACCCCGCGGTCGCCGCCGAGCAGTTCCGCGCCGGCGTCGTTGAGGTACTCCAGTTGTCCCTGTCGGTCGAGGGCGACGATGCCGACGCCGGCGGCGGCGACGAGTTCGTAGAAGAACTTCAGGTCCCGCTGGCGCTCCTTGCGGGCGGTGACGTCCCGTATCGAGCCGACGAAGCCGCTCCCGTCGGCCGGGGCCGACACCTCAACCTCGGCGGGATAGCGCTCGCCGTCGGCCCTGACGCAGGTCCCCTCGAAGACGGCGGCGCCCTCGCCGTCGGCCCGGAGGTCTGCGACGGCGTCCTCGAAGGTGTCGGCCGTCGCCCCGTCGAGGACGTCTGCGACCGGCCGGCCGGCCAGCGCTCCGCGGTCGTGGCCGAGTGCCGCCGCCAGCGGCTCCGTCGCCAGCCGGAACCGGAGCGACTCGTCGACGGCGTAGATGGGGTCCCGGATGGTCTCCAGCACCGACTCGTAGCGCTCGAGCTCGCGCTCGCGCTCGCCGCGCTCAAGCTCGTAGCTCACCCACTGGCTCATCATGTCGACGAGCGTCGTCTCCCACTCGGAGAACGACTCCTCGCGGGGCTCCTCGTCGTAGAAGCAGAACGTCCCGTAGACGTCGTCACCGACGATGACGGGCGCGCCGAGGTAGCAGGCGATGCCCCACTCGGTGGAGCCCGCCTTCTCGGTCAGCTCCGGGGCCTCGGCGGCGACGTCGGAGAGAACGAGCGTCTGTTCGGTCGCGGCGGTCCGCTCGCAGTTGGTCGCCGACAGCGCCACGGTGTCGCCGGCCTCGACCGTGCCGGGCGGCGCGTGGACTGCCTCGAAGTGATAGTCGTCGCCCTCGATCCTCGACAGCGAGCCGTAGTCGGTGCCGAGGTGCTCGCAGCCGAACGCCAGCAGCGCGTCGACCTTGCCGTCGAACGACCGTTCGGGGTCGGCGATGACCTCGTAGACCTCACGGACGGCCCGCTCGCGCTCCCGGATGTCGGTGACCTCGGTGACGACCGCGGTCGCGGCGAAGGGCTCGCCGTCCGCGTCCTCGACCGGCGCGGTCCGCAGCTGGTAGTCGCTGCCGCCCAGCGACAGCTCCGTCCGGACGGACTCGCCGTCGAACGTCGCCTCGGCCAACTCGACGGCCAGGTCGTCGAGCTGGTCGAGGGGCTCGGTGATGTGCCGTCCCTCGAGGTCGGCCGGCTCGAGGGGCGTCTCCGAGAGCCCGCCGCCGCGGGCGACCTGGAAGCGGCGGTCCTCGTCTATCAGGAAGACGGCGCCGTTGGGGAGGTTCTCGGCGAGCGTCCGGTACTGCTCCCTGGTGCGGCGGAGCTCCCGCTCTCTGGCCCTCCGGTCGGAGACGTCCCGGAAGAACACCGACAGGCCGTCTGGCGCCGGATAGGCACGGACCTCGAACCACTTGTCGAGGGGGTCGTGGCGCTCCTCGAAGGTGACCGGCTCCTGGCGCTCCATCGCCCGGTGGTACTCCTCGTAGAACCGCTCGTCGGTCGCCTCGGGGAAGGCGTCCCAGAGGCCCTCGCCGAGCAGCTCCGCCCGGGTCCGGCCGAGGACCGCCGCCGCCTGCTCGTTGACGTAGGTGACCCGCCACTCGTCGTCCAGGGAGAGGAACCCCTCGCCGATGTGTTCGAGGGTCCGCCGGAGGTCCTCGCGGGCCGCCCCGAGCTCGCTCTCGTAGGTCCGGCGCTCGAGCTCCTCCTCGACCAGCGCGACGAGCAGCGCGACGAACGTCTCCTCGCGGTCGGAGAACTGCCGGGGATGGGGCTCCTCGTCGGCGAAGCAGAGCGTCCCGTACAGCCGGCCGTCCACCTCGACGCGGGCGCCGATGTAGCAGCCCAGCCCGTACCGCCTGTAGGCCGGGTCGCCGGTCCACCCCTCGTCGTCGGTCGTGTCGGCGACGCCGAGGAACCCCTCGCCGTCGATTGCTCGCCGGCAGTAGGTGTTCGACAGCGAGTCCGTCGCCCCCGGCGAGATGCGGTCGTGGTCGCCGAGGGCGTACTCGACGTCGAACCGGTCGTCGTCGCGGTCGATGTTCGACAGGAAGGCCACGTCCGTTCCGAGGTACGCACAGCCGAGCTCGAGGAGCCGGTCGACCGACCGTTCGGAGTCGCCGTCGTCGGTGAGTATCTCCTGGAGCCTGACGAGGGCGTCCTCGTGGCGGAGCCGGCCCGACTCGCCCGCCAGGAGCCGGACCCGTTCCGTGAGTTCGCCCTCGGTGGCGACGCTTCCCAGGAGGTACTCGACACGGTCCGACCGGCTCGCTCTGACGGCCAGGTCGGGGTCGTGGTCCGCCGTCACGGCGACGAACGGGACGCCGGCGTGCCGCTTGCGGACACGGTCGAGGAGCTCGAACGGGGGGGCGACGGTCGCGTCGCAGACGACGCAGTCCGGCCGCGAGTCGGCGAGCGCCTCGAGACCGGCGTCGGCGTCCGGCACCGTCCGGAGCTGTATCTCGGCCGCGTCCCCGAGTTCGTCCGCGAGCGACGGCGCTCCGTCACCGAAGAGAACGACTGATACGTCGCGGTTCATCGCTCGGTACTCCGGACTCCCACAGGGCACGACGCCGGGCTCTCCCACCGGCGCCGCCCACCACCACAGCGTTCGAGTGCCATGCGCAAGGGCTCTGGGAACCGTCCGGACCGGAGCGGCATATATCTACGCCCGATTGTGGACGGCGAAGGGGAGCGGTCGCCGTCCGGAGGGCCCGGTGGCCCGCAGGGCGGCCGTCGCCGAACGGGGCGGTCTGCACCGACAGCAGGCGAGGGCGTCTCCCCCCCAGCGTGGGTCAAAGAGACGTTTCACGTACGGTTGCTTTTAGGTTACAGTGGGTCGGACTACGGGTATGGACCGTCGACGAACCCTCCTCGTCGTCGCCGTCGCGCTCATGCTCGGGCTCGCCGGCTGTAGCGGGATGGGTGGCTCCGACGAGGCAGGTGCACCGAGCGGGAACGGCGACGTGGCCGAGCAGGCGCCCGACGGCAGCGGGGGTAACGGCAACGGCGCGGCCGGGAGCGGCGACGGCGCCGAGGCGAGCGTCCAGCCGCTCCAGGCACAGCAGCGACAGGTCATCAAGACGGGCGAGATACGGCTCCGCGTGAACGACACCGAAGCGGCGAGCCAGTCGGTCCAGTCGATGGCCGAAGTCCGCGGCGGCTTCGTGGACGCCAGGAACCGACAGGTCAACGAACGGTACAACGAGACCTGGAAGACCGAGCGGATCGTCATCCGCGTGCCGAGCGAGGACTTCGAGGCCACCGTCGCCGAGGTCGAGGCGCTGGGCGAGGTGCAAAGCGTCGACACGAGCTCCGAGGACGTCACCGAGCAGCTGGTCGACATCGAGGCCCGCCTGGAGAACCTTCGGGCCGAGCGCGACCGGCTCCGCGAGCTCTACAACCAGGCCAACGAGACCGAGGACGTCCTCGCCGTCCAGCGGGAGCTGGCCGACGTCCAGGAGGAGATCGAGCGTCTCGAGGCCAGGAAGACCCAACTCGAGCGCGACGTCGCCTACTCGACGATAACCGTCCACCTCGCGGAGGAGCCGCCGGACTCCCCCGAGCCGGAGCCGGAGGCCGCGTGGTACGACACCGGGCTCGTCGCCGCCTTCCTGGAGTCGGTCAGCGGCGTCACCACGACGCTTCGGGCCATGGCGGTCGCGACGGCCTACCTCGCGCCGTACCTCATCGTGTTCGGGACGCCGATCGCCGGCATCGCCGCCTACCAGCGGTACCGGGGGTCGTAGGGTCGGGCCCGGCGTCCCCGGCACGGACCGGACACGTCCGGGTCCGCACGTCGCCGGTGCTGACTCCGAAACCCCCAGAGGTTTGTCGGTCGCCCCCCGAGACCGGGGTATGTACGCCTGCGACGCCTGCGGCGAGGAGTTCGAGACCCTCTCGGCGCTCCGCATCGAACACGAGCCCTGTCCCGTCGCCGAGGAGCGGCGCCGCCACGAGGCGGCCCTCGAGCGGCTGGCCGAGGAGCGGAAGCTCGAACCCGGCGACCGGTGCCGCGTCATCGCCACCGGCGAGGAGGCCGAAATCGTCGATGTCGACCCGGGCGGGCCGGACGGCGACCCCGAGGTGCTGTGGGTGCCCGCCGGGGCGGAGGACGACCCCGACGACAGGCGGCGGGCGTCGTTCGACGAGGTCGTGTAGCCGCCGAATCGACGCGGACGGCACCGCCGCCGGTGACGCCCGACTCGACGGTTCTCGGGCCGCGCCGCCCGTCCGCGGCCGGGGCGCGCCAGCCTCCCTCGTCCGGCACACGCCGGCGGTCGACGACCCGCACGCCCGATAGGGACAGCCGTCGTGGACCGTGGTATCGAGGGGCTGACCCTGCGCGTCGGCAAAACAGTTTGAACCTGGGGCTTGCACGACCCGGCGAGCGATGGCCGACCGGATAGCGACGTGGCGACGACGGCGCTGACCCGTATTGGCACGGTCGGCGGGGCTGTCACCGGAGACGCGAGGCCGACGAGCGGAAGGACCGCCACCGACTCGCCTTGACCAGTCCCCCGGTGTTTTTATATCGCCACCGACCGTGGCACCCGGAACCCGTTTCGACTGCCATGGCCGACGACGCACTCGAGCTGTCCGCCGACCTGTTCAGTCCGCTGACGAACGAGCTGCGCGTCCGCATCGTCGTCGCCCTCGGCCGTCACCAGGCCGAGCATCCCGACGACCGCAGCCTCTCGTTCAACGAGCTCCGCGACAGGGTTGGCGGCCCCGACTCGGGGCAGTTCACCTACCACCTGGAGCAGCTCCAGGGCCCCTACGTCTGGCACGCCGACGGGGAGTACGGCCTCACGCTCGCCGGCGAGCGGGTCGTCGGGGCCATCCGCTCGGGGACCGACGATGTCGACGCGGAACGCGGTCCCTTCGACATCGACGCGACGGACCCGCTGACCGGGGAGCCGCTGGCCGTCGAGTGGCGGAACGGCCTCCTCGTCGTTCGCGGCGTCGAGGAGCCGGTTCGCGACGCCGGGTTCCTCTATCGGGAGGCCGTCCCACCGGGGATGCTCTCGGAACGCGACGTGGAGTCCGCACTGGCGTTCTCGTTCCGGGTCAGCAACAACCGGTACTCGATGTTCACAAGCGGCGTCTGCCCGCTGTGTTACGGGCCCGCCGACCGGCGAATCGAACCGGCGACCGCCGGGGACGGAACCGGACGTCGGTTCCGCGGCGTCTGTGCACGGTGTGGTC
Organism: Halobacteriales archaeon QH_10_70_21; assembly: GCA_003021325.1. Next base: position 5,461 of record PXQM01000182.1, on the reverse strand, counting down.
ACCGGAAACGGGGGCCCCTCGGCGTCCGTGTCGTCCACGAGCCGGTCGTCGTCTCGTTCTTCCACGACTACGGAACCGGCGTCCTGACGGAGCCCTACTGGGACCTCGAGTTCCTCGGGACGACGCGGTCCTCAAGGAGGGAGCCGGGTCGTCCGCCGCGTATCGCCTGACCGTCGTCGGACGCCGGAGCCGACGCCGATCCGTAGGGGCGCCGGTTCCGTCGGCCGAAGCTGCCCGAGGACGGTTCCGTAGCCCGGTGGCAACCCCCGCCGGGACCCGGGCGTCAGTTCGAGGCGTCGGTCAGGAGCGACCGGACCGTCTCGTCGACGCCGGGGCCGCCCGCGACGACGATTAGCGGCTCACTCTGCAGACCGTAGACGTCCATCTCGGTGCTCCGCTCGGAGCACCACGACCCGACGACCCCGACGACGCCGGCCGCCTCCAGTCGCTCCAGGTGGTACCGGGCGTTCTGGACCGACGTGTCCACGGCGGCAGCGAGGTCGGAGGCCGTCGCGGGCTCGGTGTACAGGTGCTCGACCATCGCACGGGCGGTGTCGCTCGCCAGGGCGTCCACCACCCCGTCGGCGTCCTCGAGCCCGACGGCCGTCGGTGACGCGTCGGCGTCGACGTCCTCGCGAATCGGGAAGACGGAGCGCGGCGGTGCCATCGGTCCCGGACTACTCACCCCGCGGGACCGAACGGCGGTCGGTCGAAGCGACCATCTCGTCCAGCGTTCGCCGGACGGCCCGGACGACCCCTCGCGCAGCGGTCCGTGCACGCCCGAGAACCGGTCTGAGCAGGAGTCCGCCGGTGAAGCCCGCCGCAAGCAGGGGATACGACAGCGCCACCAGGACGAGCAGGACCCCGCCGAGGAGGCCGCCGGTCGCCACGAGCGTCTCCGCGGGACTGTACTCTCTCGGTCGCCGCCGTTCCAGGCGGTTCACGCCTCGTCTCATGTGTGAACGGTACGGCCGGACGGCCATAAGTGTAATCTGAATAATATTTCTGTAAACCGTGCTACTGAAGAGTTCTTCACAAGCACGCGGTCGATTCGCAGGGGGTTGTGAACTACCCCGACCTACTCCCTCGGCGTGGTCCGAGAGAGCGAAGCTCTCTCGTAGTGACGAAACGGCTTCGCCGTTTCGACCCACGTTTGAACAACGCCGGACGTGTGGCGAGCGTCGTACTACCCTGTTCGACCGCCGGGGGAGTACGGCCATGCGGTACAGTGGAAGTGAAAGCGATGACGGGCGCTGTATCCCCTCGCTGCTCGCGCCGTCGGCGCTCGCTGCGGAAGGGGCTTGGCGCCCTGCACCGCACAGGCTAATTCGATCTGGTCGATACTACCGCTGAGGCGGGTGTTTTCGGGCATGAACCACTCAGAAAACACACCGCCTCACTCTTCATCCTTATCTGAACACCGCCGGCGGTCCGGTTCCTAGATTTATCCCGGTTCACGCCGTCTCGGCGTTGCATGGACATCGGAGTACTGACGGCGGCACTCGGAGACGAACCTCTGGCCGACGCGCTCGAGTACCTGTCGGGGATCGGCGTCGACGCGGTCGAACTCGGCTGTGGCGGTTTCGTCGGCGAGGACCACCTCGTCCGCGAGGCGTACCTCGACGACGAGCGCGCACAGGCCGACCTCGCGGACCTGGTCGCAGCGCACGACCTCCGCGTCAGCGCCCTCTCGACCCACAACAACCCGCTCCATCCCGACGAGAAGCGGGCCCGACGGGCGAGACGGGAACTCAGGGAGGCGGTCCGGCTCGCCGACCAGCTCGGCGTCGGTACCGTCAACGCCTTCTCCGGGTTGCCCGCCGGAAGCCCGGCGGGCGAGGTGCCGAACTGGGTCACCGCGCCGTGGCCGCCCGAGCACACCGAGGCCCTGGCGTACCAGTGGGAGGAGGTCGCCATCCCGCAGTGGCGTTCGCTCGCGGAACACGCCGCCGACCACGGGGTCGACATCGGCATCGAGATGCACCCGAACATGCTCGTCTACGAGCCGACCGGCCTGGTTCGCCTGCGGGAGGCCACGAACGAGCACGTCGGGGCGAACTTCGACCCGTCGCACCTCTACTGGCAGGGGATCGACGTCACCGAGGCCGTCCGCTATCTCGGCGAGCACGACGCCATCCATCACGTCCACGCCAAGGACACGCGCCGCTACGAGCACAACGCACGCCTCAAGGGGTACCTCGACACCAGCCCCTACACCGAGGAGTCCGACCGGTCGTGGCTGTTCCGGTCGATCGGGTACGGACACGACGAGGCCCACTGGAAGGACGTCGTCTCGACACTCCGGATGGTGGGCTACGAGGGCGCGCTCTCGATAGAGCACGAGGACTCGCTTCTGTCCGGTCGGGAGGGACTGGAGAAGGCCGTCGACCTGCTCGGGCGTGCTGTCTTCGAGACCCGGCCAGGGGAGGCCCACTGGACGTGATACGATGACGTTGACCGTCGGCTTCCTCGGATACCGGTTCATGGGCACGGCGCACGCGAACGCGCTCGCTCGGCTCCCGATGTTCTTCCCCGACGCGCCGGAGACGCACCGCGACGTCCTCATCGGTCGTGACGAGGCCGAACTCGCGGAGGCGGCCGACCGACTGGGATTCGACCGCTACGTGACCGACTGGGACCCCATAGTCGAGGAACTCGACGTGTGCTACAACCTCGCCCCGAACGACCTCCACCCCGAGCCGTCCATCCGGGCGCTCGAGGCGGACACGCACGTCCTCTGCGAGAAGCCGCTCGCGCATACCCTCGACGCGGCCGAGCGGATGGCCGCAGCTGCCAGGGAGAGCGAGGCCACCGCCGGCGTCGCGTTCAACTACCGGTTCGTCCCGGCCATCCAGTACGCGAAACGGCTCATCGACGACGGGTTCCTCGGTGACGTCCACCACGTCCGGGCGAGGTATCTGCAGGACTGGCTCGTCGACCCCGAGGCCCCGTGGAGCTGGCGCAACTCGGCGGCGGTCGCGGGGTCGGGCGCGCTCGGCGACCTCGGCGCCCACTCGATCGACCTCGCACAGTTCCTCCTCGGCGAGCGTATCGACCGCGTCTCGGGCCACCTCGAGACGTTCGTGGACGAGCGACCGGTCGACGGCGAGACCGGCGAGGCGACGGACACCCGACCCGTGACCGTGGACGACGCCTACACGGCACAGGCGGCGTTCGACGGCGGTGCCATGGGCGTGTTCGAGGCCTCGCGGTTCGCCACGGGACACCGGAACGCCAACCGTATCGAGATAAACGGGTCCGACGGATCCATCCGGTTCGATCTCGAGCGGCTGAACGAACTCGAGGTGCACGACGCCGACGACCGGGGCTTCGAGACCGTCCTGGTCACGGACCCGGACGACCCGTACGTGGCGCAGTGGTGGCCCCCGGGCCACGTCCTGGGGTGGGAACACGCCATCGTCCACGAGAACTGCGCGTTTCTGCGTTCGGCGTCGGCGAAGGAGTCGTACGCGCCCGATTTCGCCGATGGATTGCAGGTCCAGCGGGTACTCGACGGTTGGGAATCTACGGTTTCTGACCGACGGCAGTGGCAGTGCCACGCTACCGATACTCGTTCCCGCAGAGGGGTAGCGAGTTATCTCATTGTTTTGTGTCGGTCGGCGCGGTCGGCTCACTTGTTTGATTCCGGCTCTCGCCGTGGCAAACACCGAGTCAACTGCCAGTTCTCCGCGCACATTCCGTTGCATACCTGTTGGGGTGTAAAATTTTTGAGCAAATCGGTCCCTCGAGAACGGGAGTAAATGATAATTTTATGAGTGTCACAGCGGCGAGAATGTCTGACATACCTTTATATTCTCCGTACGACAAGTAATCGTATGCCAACGGCTGTCGAGGTGAAACGGTCGACGAGCGGTCCCGATATCGACGTGAGCACTGCCGTCGTGGAGAGCGTCAGTACCGCTACGGACACCCGCGCGCTGGAACTCCCGCCGCTGCAGGACGCGGTCGACCCCGATGCCCTCAATGCGCTCTTCGCCGAGCAACCCACGACTGCCTCGGTGAGATTCCGCTATGCGGGTCGGGCCGTCACCGTCCATCCGGATCGGACGATTACGGTGTCGGAGCCCGAGTGACAGTTTTATAACAGAATACTAATAATTATCATCGAGCACGGCCGCACGATCACGCACCGACCGGCGGCCCGCACGGCCCTCGCCAGGCCGGGGACACGGGTCCCGCTCGACGTCCCGCTGGCAGGGGCCGTACGCGCGGATCATACCCAGGGCGTATCGCCCGAGAACGGTACTTGATATCGACGGGCTGACCGGGTCCTTACGGTCATTTGTCTTCGACTCTGCACAAAGATTTAAATTCGATACTGTATGCAATTAGTGCAAATGGCATCGACCACGCCGGCAGTACCGGCACCGGAACCGCCAGACTCGCCGGACGCGTGGTACGCACCCTCGGTCCACGACCAGTACGCGCTCGGATCGGGGGTCGTCGCGACGGTCCGGAGCGAGGGCGGCGGGTTCGTCTACGAGGTCCGCGAGCCGAGCCTCTCGTGGCGCGCCGAGCGGGACCTCGAGGCGGTGTTCGAGCACTTCTCGGACGCCGACCCGCGGCGGCCGCGCACCCGGCAGGGGGCCGCCGAGCGGCTCCGTGCCGGCTTCGACCCGAAGTACGAGCGGGCCATCGACCAGCTCGTCGACTGTTCGGCCGCCGAGCGCCGACGCCTCGAGTACCACGCGCTGGCGGAGCTGAAGTGCCTGGGCGAGCTGACACCGCACGCGCTGGACGACCGCCTCGAGATGGCCAGCCTCGCGGACGGCGAGCTGCTCGTGCACCTGACCGACTACGCGCCAGCGGCGACCGGCATCGAGGAACCGGAGTTCGGCGACCGGTTCTGTGCCGAGCGCATCGAGCGCTACACCGTTCCCTTCGCCGGCTACGAGATTCCGGTCGTTCGCTACCGGGAACGGAGCCTCGGGGGCGACCCCTTCGAGCGGAAGTACGCGGTGCTGGAGCCGGGGCTGCTGCCCGGCGACGAGCGGCTCATCGAGGAGTGCAAGGAGCGCGTCTGGGAGGTCGGAATCCGCGGCGTCGAGAGCGCGACCGCATTCGAGGACCGCGCCGCGATCGTCCGCGAGCGCGCCGAGAGGCTGCTCTCGCGGCGGCTGACGGCCCGGAACCCCCGCGCGTGGCTCGACGCCACGCGGTACCGGCTCCGGGACCTGCTCGCCGAACACGGCCTCGCCGTGCCGCCCGTCGACCACCGTTACGCCGACGACCGCCTCGAGGACCTGCTCTACTACGTCCTCCGGGACCTGACCGGCTACAGCCAGCTGACGGTCCCGATACGCGACCCCAGCCTCGAGGACATCGAGGCCAACTGCGTCGGCGAGCGCATCAAGGTCGTCCCCCGCGGCGGCACCCGCGAGCCGACGAACCTCCTGTTCGACGACGAGGACGCCTTCGTCAACGTCGTCACGCAGCTGGC
>PXQM01000091.1 GCA_003021325.1 Halobacteriales archaeon QH_10_70_21 | reverse complement strand
TGACCGACCACCGGGGCCGGTACCAGGTGTTGCCGGCGGCGACGATGACCGAGCAGCCCGGGCCGCACGTCGACCGGCGGAGCGGCTACGGGAACTGGCCGGCAACGAGTCCATCGTCGAGCGGGCGCAGGTCACCGAGGACGGCTGGTCCCAGCGGCGCCGGTTCGCCGAGTGGGCCGCCTTCGAACAGTACCGGCGCTTCTGGACGGCGAACGCCGAACGGTTCGCGCTCCGGGACCGCCTGTCCGAGCCCGCCTCGTGGAACTGGACGGCGTGGGCCACGTCACCCCGATGACGGCGCCGGGACGCGTCGCCGAGGCGGTCCGTGCTTTCGCCGGGCGGACGAAGCCGCCCCGGAGTGACAGCGTTTAACCCGGGCGGGTGCCGAGTCCGGGGCATGCGCGCCAAGGACATCCGCGCGAAGGCCGGCGAGGAGACGCTCACGATGCTGACGGCCTACGACGCGCCGACCGCCGAACTGGTCGACGCGGCCGGGGTCGACATGGTCCTCGTCGGCGACTCCGTGGGGAACCTCCGGCTCGGCTACGACTCGACGCTCCCGGTGACGGTCGACGAGATGGCCAGCCACACCGCCGCCGTTGCCCGCGCGACCGAGCGGGCCATGGTCATCGCCGACATGCCCTTCCTCTCGTACGGCGCCGACGACGGCGACGCCGTCGAGAACTGCGGCCGGATGCTCAAGGAGGCCGACGCCGACGCTGTCAAGCTCGAATCCGGCGCCCACACCGTCGAGCTAACCGAGCGGCTGACGGACCTCGGGATTCCGGTGCAGGCCCACCTCGGGCTGACGCCCCAGCGTGAGAACGAGACCGGGCTGTTCCGGCAGGGAACCGACGCGGAGGCGGCCCGCGAGATGGTCGCCCTCGCCGAACGGCACGAGGACGCGGGCGCCTTCTCGCTCGTCCTCGAGCACGTCCCCGCCAACGTCGCCGAGGTGGTCACCGAGGCCATCGACGTTCCGACGATCGGTATCGGCGCCGGACCGCACTGCGACGGTCAGGTGCTCGTCATCGACGAGGTCATCGGTCTCTCGGCGGAGACGGCGCCGTTCTCGAAGGCCTTCGGCGACGTCCGCGGCGAGATGCAGGACGCCATCGAGTCCTACGTCGGCGACGTCGAGAGCGGCGCCTTCCCGGGCGAGGAGCACAGCCACTACGAGGACGACATCGACGACATCTACCGGTGACCCTCCCTGGTCGGCGCCCGAGAGACCAGTGGAACGCCGGCCAGCGGGCCCGAGTCGGCGCCGGGTTCGGGCGGTCCCCCTTCCCGGCACGGCGAGGGGGGGGTCGGCGCAACCGTTTTGCCCACGGCCGCAGTGCTCGAGGTATGCTTTCTGCTACCACGGCGTTCGTCACAGGCGCAAGCGGCGGCATCGGGCGGGAGATAGCGGAGACCTTCGCGGACTACGGCGCGAACGTCGCGGTCGCCGCCCGCAGCGACGGCATCTACGAGACCGTCGACCGTATCGACGACGGGGAGCGGACGCTGGCCGTCGAGACCGACGTCACGGAGGAGGCGAGCGTCGAGTCGGCCAACGCCGAGACCGCGGAGACGTTCGGCGGCCTCAACTGCGTCGTCAACAACGCCGGAATCGCCGCCCCGGTCCAGCCGTTCACCGCGTCGACCGCGAGGGGTTCCTGGAGACCCAGGCGGTCAACGTCGCCGGGCCGCTGTCCTGCGTCAAGTTCGCCGCGCCGCACCTGCGGGACAGCGACCGGGGCAGCGTCGTCAACACCGCCTCCATCGGCGGGAAGCGACCGTACCCGAACCGGACGCCCTACGCGGCCTCGAAGATGGCGCTCATCGGGTCGACCCGGACGCTCGCCTACGAGCTCGGGCGCGACGACGTGACCGTCAACGCCGTGCTGCCTGGCCCGGTCGAGGGCGACCGCATCGAGGAGGTCATCGAGAAGCAGGCCGGACTCGCGGCCGTCGAGAACGCCGAACCGGCGGACATCGGCCCGCGGGACTTCGCGCTCGATGAGTTCACCGTCCCGCCGGCGGACGTCGCCGAGCAGGTGGCCTACCTGGCCGGGCCGCAGGGACGGAACGTGACGGCCCAGGAGATCGGGGTCGACTGCGGCGGGACCTGGTACTGAACCCGCGTCGCCCGGGGCGTCTGTACCCGCTACCAGGGGCTGTCCGGCCGCGTCCGGTCTCAGGACCGGTGTCTGCCGTTGGCCTTCGCGGACCGCTCCTCGCCGGTCGGGCCCGTGATGTCGTCGCCGTCGAGGCGGTCCACGAGTTCGCCGGCGTAGCCGAAGACGTTCTCGTAGCCGTAGGCCGACAGCAGTATCGGGTAGAACGGCCGTTCGGCCCGGAGCGGTTCGCCGTCGGCGGCGGCGAAAATCTCCCCCTCGGCGACGCGTTCGAAGTTGTCGACGTACACCTCGTAGCGGTCGGCGGCCTGCTTCGGAATCCGCTTGTCCAGCCGGAACACCGTCAGCGGGTGGTGCCGGGGCGGGTTGAGGTCGCCCGCGAGAACGCCCGTCGCGACCAGGAACTCCCGGACCAGCGACTTGGCGTTCTCGGCGGCGACGGCCGACCGCTGGAGGCCACACTCGAGTTCGATGACCTCCGGGGTGGCGATGAGGCGGCCCTGGCTGAACTGGCCGGTCGCGACGACGGCCTCCACGGAGAGGTACGGACAGATGGACCGCGCGTGGCCGTCCATCTCCTTGACCAGGGCGAACGGCGCCGGATACGACCGCGTCGAGTGCAGGGAGAGTATCTCACAGCCGCGTATCTCGTTGAGCAACCTGTGGGCCAGCCGCCCCTCGTGGGTGTCGGCGCCCGGGCTGCCGGGGAAGGCGCGGTTGAGATCCTCCTCGACGTAGCGGTCGCCCTCTGCGAGGGCCTCCTCGTTGGCGACGATAAGCTTCACCGGACGCTGGACGTCCGGGTCGGCCTCCAGCAGCGACTCGACCGCGACCGAACCGCACGGCTCGTCACCGTGTATGGCACCGACGACTGCGACTTCGGGCTCTCCGTCTCCCAGCGTCTCGACGCGCATCTGTCGGGACGTAGCGCCCCCGGGCGTATGAAACGTATGCTTTGGCCTGCAACCGACGCACCCGATTTCGGCCGGACCATCGACGCTGCCCGCGACCGTGTCGGGTCCGAGACCATCCGCCGGACGGCGCGAGCGGACGGGACCGAGTGGCTACACTACCGGACGGCACCGCTGGATACCGCGACCCTGAACGGACACCGCCCCGGCTCGCGGCCGACGGAATGTCGAAACCGTGTCATTTCCCGTGCATTCGTCCGGAATTTCCCGGCAGTTAGAACTATATACATAGAAGCGGTACGGAACAACATGGTAAAAAACGATGTCCGCTCGGACGGTACGTCGGCGGGAGTATCCGATACGCTCCCGGCCGATATCCTGTCAAGCGACGGTATGGACCGGGTGATGGACATCCTCGCGAACCGCCACCGTCGCCTGATGGTGCTGTCGCTGAAGCGTGGCGGCGTCGAAACCGAGACGGACCTGATGTTCAGGAGCAGCGGTCGGGAGGAGGCGGAGATGGCCCTCCGACACACCCACCTGCCGAAACTGGAGGAGGCAGGGTACATCGAGTGGAATCGTGAGACCGGAGAGGTTTCCAAGGGGTCACGGTTCGACGAGATCGAACCGATTCTCGAACTGATAGAGAACCACTCCGACGAACTCCCGCCGGGCTGGCCCTGACTCTCCTGTCGTTTGACCGGCCGCCGTCGGTCCCGGTCGTCGGTGACGGTCCAGGAGGGACCGTACGAGCCCGGCATCCGGTAGCGGTAGCCGGACCGCCTGGCGTCCGGCACGCGAACTGATAGCGTACCGGTCGACGACGCGAACGCGACTTGCGAGCGGTCGGGAGTCCGGCCGCTCGCGGACCATCTCAGTCGTCCGGTCCCTCGCGGCCCATGTCGTAAAACTCGTCGTTGGGTCGCATATCGGCGACGGTCGCCATCCGGTTCGAGAGGTTGAACAGCGAGACGACGCTCGCGATGTCCCAGATTTCCCCGCTCGAGAAGCCGGCCTCCCGCAGTGCCGCGAGGTCGTCGTCGTCGACGCGGCCGGGTGTTTCGGTCAGTTTCACGGCGAACTCCAGCATCGTCCGGTGGGCCGCCGAGAGGTCGGCGGTCCGGTGGTTGGTCGCCAGCTGGTCGGCCAGCTTCGGCGCCTCCGCGAAGATACGCAGCAGCGCGCCGTGGGCGACGACGCAGTACAGGCAGTCGTTGACGCCGGAGACGGTGACCACGAGCATCTCGACCTCCTCTCGCTCCAGCGGCGTCTCCTCGGTGAAAACGTTCGGCGTGAAGCCGGCCCGTTCGGTCTCCTCCTCGATGCGGTCCCGGACGTCGTCCGGGAGGTCGTCGTGGTCCGGGACGGGGAACCGCCCCATCGCCTCGTTGCCCATACCTGCCCCCTGGAGCGGCAGCGGCAAAACTCGTTCTATCGCGCCCGGTAGCTCTCGTCGCCGCGAATCCGGTTGAACAGCAGCACGACCCCGTATCCGACGACGCCGAGGACGAAGAGCACGGCCGGGATGAGGAAGGGGCCGAAGATGTCGACGACCATGTGCCCGCTTGGGACGCCGTATATACAGGTTCTTCCCTCCCGGCGCCCACGAGATGGGCATGTACAAGACGGGCCACTACGGAGCGGCGCTTCTGGTGTACGCGCCGGTCGGGTTCGTGCTGCTCTCCGTGGACCCCGCGCTCGCAATCCTGGGGGGCGTCGGGTCGCACCTGCTCGCCGACGTTCTCACGCCCGCCGGCGTTCCGCTCCTGTGGCCGCTCTCGGGTCGGCGGTACTCCGCGAACGTCGCCACCGCCTCGAACCCGCTCGCGAACTACGGCCTCCTGACGCTCGGGGTCGCCGCCTGCGCTGCCGTCGGCCGCCTCGCCGGTGCGGTGTGAGGGCAGTGTTCAGATAAGCGGTGGTTGCCTGCACAGTCCACCGCCGGGTGGGACTGGAAGGGGCCGACTGGTCGGCGGC
>PXQM01000090.1:2377-15420 GCA_003021325.1 Halobacteriales archaeon QH_10_70_21 | reverse complement strand
TCGACCGCGCCGACGACATGATAATCGCCGGCGGCGAGAACATCTACCCCGCCGAGGTCGAGGACGCGCTCTACGAGCACCCGTCGGTCGCCGAGGCCGCCGTCGTCGGCGCACCCCACGAGGTAAAGGGCGAGGCGCCGGTCGCCTACGTCGTCCTCGAGGAGGGCGCCGACCTCACCGAGGAGGAGCTCCGGGAGTTCTCCCTGGACCACGTGGCCACGTACGCCCACCCGCGCCGGGTCTTCTTCCTCGACGAGCTGCCCCGGAGCGCGACCCAGAAGGTCCAGCGGTTCAAGCTCGAGGAGGACGTCGAGAAGCGTCTCGACGGCTCGCTCGGCTCCAGCGAGGAGCTGTAACCGTCACCGCACGGCCGACCTCGGCCTTACCACTCGACGTAGGTGACGTACTCCGCCCCCTCGTAACTGAGCAGCCACGTCCCGTAGAAGTCCGCCTCCTCCAGTGCGTCGTGGTCCCGGATGCGGTCGACGACCGACTGGAAGGCATCGTCGTCCTCGTAGTAGCCACCTTCGATGGCCTCCTCGACGGCCTCGCGCTCGGCGTCGGACAGTCCCGTCAGCGCGAACAGGTACCGCTCGCGGACCCGGTCGGCGAACGTCTCGACGTCCGGAGCGAGTTCCACGACCTCGTACCGATACTCCGCCTGCGAGGCCGTCCGGGAGTCGACCGCGATCCGGTATCGGTCCCCCTCGTGGGTGACGATGTCGTACTGCCGCTCTGGGACGAAGACGGACCGGCCGTCCACTTCCTCGGCGCTGCCGTAGCCGATACCGATGTCGTAGCGCTCCCCGGTCGGCGGGTCCTCCTCGGAGGCGATCGCAGAGAGCCGTTCCCGGTCGAACTCCGGGAGCTCCTCGTAGGCGGTCTCGCCGACCTCCGCGGTCGTGTCCTCCGGGTCGAAGTCGACGAGCACCTCGTAGACGGTCACCTCGCTGCTCTCGAGTCGGGTCTCCGTGACCTCGTAGAGCGTCCCGCCGACCTGGACGGCGTCGGTCCGGTCGAACAGTTCGTACCGACCCTCGCGCGTGGCCGAGCCGTTGTCCCGGGCCGAGGTGATGAGACGGTACTCCTCGCTTCCAGGCTCGGGGGCGGTCGACACCTCGTCGGCGATATCGTCGTCCGTCGCCTCGTCCATGTCGAGGACGACGCTCGGGTGGCCGCATCCGGCGACGGCAACGGAGAGGAGGGCGGTTCCGCTCGCGAGGAACTGGCGGCGTCGCATGTCGGCCACGAGGCCGAACCCCCTGAATATCTTCCGGTCGCCGGTGTCCTCGGGTCCCCGGCGGCGGACGCGGACCCGAAGGCCGGAGCGACGGTTCCCAGGACGGTCCATGAAGATACTTACTGGACGGCGCTAACGAACCTGCAAAATGTCCTCCAGCAGACGGACCTTCCTCGCGTCGGTGCTGGCGGTCGGCGTAGCGGGGTGTACGGAACTCTCGACGGAGTCAGAGGAGGGGCCGACGCCGACGGAGGACCCGGAGTTCGGTACGGAGGCGCCGGCCGATTCGACCCCGTCGGACGCGCCCGAGTACGCCGTCTGGAGCCGGGAGCCCCAGGCGGACAAGCTCGGACCTGTCTCGCTCGGGGGCGGCCCCGAGACGCCCGCGCCGTTCGTCGCAAGCGCCGAGGTCGGCGACGAGGCGTCCGACGACCACACGCTGCAGGCGCTCGAACTCCAGGACGGACCCGAGCGGTGGCGGCTGGGCGTCGCCGACCCCGCCCAGACGCCGCCGGAGTACCTGGCGGTCGACGACCGGTCGCTGTTCGTGTTCGCGACCGGCCGGGAGAGCCTCCACGGCGAGGCGTTCGTCGTCCACGCGGTCGACCCGGAGGCACGCGAACGGCTCTGGCGCTTCGACACCGACGACCGGCGGTTCCTCTTCCCGATGGCAGTCGACGACGGCACGGTCTTCGTCGGCCGTCGCGACGACCAGTTCGCCGAGGACGGCGAGTTCGTCTACGCGCTCGATGGCGCCGACGGCGAGGAGCTGTGGCGCCGGGAGTTCGATTTCGTCGTTTCCCGGATCACGTCGCCGCGGGCCGCGGGGGACGAGACCGTCTTCGTCGGCGACAGCAGCGGTCGCCTGCTGGCGCTGAGCCCGCTCGAGGGCAACACTCGGTGGGAGCTGTCGGTCGACCGTGACGGGTCGTTCCGCCCGAGCGTCGCCCGCACGAGCGAGCGGCTCTACGTCGCCGGCGCGACCGGGGCGCCGTCGACGGTCGTCGCCCACTCGGACCGCCACGTCTGGGCGCTGGACCCCGACGCCGGCGACCCGCGGTGGACCTTCGAGCCGGGCACCCGGCTCGCCGGCGTCGCGACCGCCGGCGACTTCGCGTTCGTCGGCGTCGACGGCGCGGTCCACGCCCTGGACGGGAGCGGGTCGTCGTAGCGGCCGGCGCTACTCCAGCGACATGTCCGCAGTCCAGCGGTCGGTGCCCGCCTCGGCCTTCTTTCGGTCCATCCTGGCGAGGATGGCGGCCGCAAGCGACGCCGTCTCGGCGGCCTTCGCCTCGCCCTCCGTCCGGAACTCGCCGGTGACCCGGTTCGCGTAGACCGTACAGACGGCGCCCGCCCGGAGGCCGTACAGTCCCGCGAGCGTCATGATGGCGCTGGCCTCCATCTCGAAGTTGACGACGCCGGCCTCCTGGAGGGCCTCGATCCGCTCTTCGGCCCCGGCCGCGCGGAACCCACCGAAGCCGTCCCGGGACTGCCCGGCGTAGAAGGAGTCCGTCGAGCAGGTGACCCCGAGATGGTACTCGTGGCCGAGCCGTTCGGCGGCGGTCACGAGCGCCGTCACCACCTCGTCGTCGGCGGCGGCGGGGTAGTCCTCGCGGACGTACTCGTCGCTGGTGCCCTCCTGTCGGACCGCGGCGGTCGTGATGACGAGGTCGCCGACGGCGGCCGCCTCCTGGATGGCGCCACAGGAACCGACCCGGACGAACGTCTCGGCGCCGACCCGGGCCAGTTCCTCGACGGCGATGGCGGTCGACGGCGACCCGATGCCGGTCGAGGTGACCGAGACGGGCTCGCCGTCGTAGCTGCCGGAGAGCGTCCGGTACTCGCGGTGGCGGGCCCGCTCCTCATAATCGTCCCAGCAGTCGGCGATGACCTCGACGCGGTCGGGGTCGCCCGGCAGCAGCACCGGGCCGTCGACGTCGCCCTCCGCGAGTTCGACGTGGTACTGGACCTCGTCGTTGGGGTCCTCGCTGTCGCCCGTCATTCCAGCGCCTCCGGCCCGATGGCCTCCGGGAGCAGTTCGCCAAGCGTGTAGACGGTCGGACTGTCGTCCCCCTCGCAGACGACGCGGAGCGCCGCCTCGCAGAACTCCACGAGCGACTGCCGGCACATCCCGCAGGGGGTGACGCCGTCCCGTTCGGCGGAGCTGACGGCGAGGTACTCCGAGTAGGGCGCATACGAGCGGTCGACGGCCGTCCGGGCCCGGTCGAGCAACTCGGTGTCGTCCATGGCGGTCACTCGGACGGCGGCCGCAAATACCTACTCCCCGGCGGCGTCCGCGACGGCGTCCCGGACCACGGCCACCACCTCGTCGACCAGGTCGTCGACGGACTCGCTCTCGGCGTAGACGCGGACGTAGGGCTCGGTCCCGCTCGGCCGCACCAGCGTCCAGGCGCCGTCCGCGAACGACAGCCGGACGCCGTACTCGGTGTCGACGTCCGTGGCCTCGAAGGCCGCCGGGAGCCTGCGCTCGAGCAGCCCCATGACGTGTCGCTTGTGCTCGTCGGGACAGTCGACGCTGGTCTTCCGGTAGGGTCGTTCCGTGACGGGGTCTCGGAGCGCCCCGAGGCCGTCGCGGGCCAGCAGCGCACAGACCACCGCCGCGCTGGTGACGCCGTCTATCCACGGGCCGAAGGCGGTGTGGATGTGCTTCCATGGCTCGCCGGCGAAGACGACCTCGGTCCGGTCGTCGCCGGCCGACAGCGCGGCGTCGATGCCCTCGTGGAGCGCGCCGAGACGGACGCGCTCGACGCGGCCGCCGGCGGTCTCGACGCGCTCGTCGATGCGCTCCGACGCGTTCGGCGTCGTCACGACGACCGGGTCGTCGGTCTCGCTCTCGCGGGTGTAGAACTCACCCAGGATGGCCAGCACCGTGTCCTCGTGGACCACCTCGCCGTCGGCGTCCACGAGCACGAACCGGTCGGCGTCGCCGTCGTGGGCGACGCCCACCTGGAACGCCCCGTCGGCGACGAACGAGCGCATCGCGGCGAGGCTCTCGGGGGTCGGCTTCGACTCGCGGGCCGGGAAGTGCCCGTCGACGTTCGCGTTGAGCGCGACGACCCCGGCGTCGAGATCCCGGAGCACCTGCGGCGTCGCCAGCCCCGCCACGCCGTTGCCGCAGTCGACCGCGACCCCGATACCCCCGAAGTCACCCACCGTCTCGCGCACGTACTCGCTTACGGCGTCCCGGTAGTCGTCCAGGACCGCCTCGCGGGTGGCCGAGCCCCAGTCGTCCCACTCGACGGGGTCGGCGCCCGTCTCGACGCGCTCGGCGACGCTCCGCTCTGCGGCACGGTCGTACTCGGTGCCGTCGACGAAGAGCTTCAGGCCGTTGTCCGTCGGCGGGTTGTGACTCGCGGTCACCATGACGCCGCGTCGGCCGCGAGAGGCGAACGCCAGCGCCGGCGTCGGCACCCGGCCGACGCGCGAGACGTCGGCGCCGCCGCTCTCGAGGCCCGCCTCGACGGCTGCGGCGAGCGCCGAACCGGTCTCGCGGCCGTCCCGGCCGACGGCGAACTCCGCGCCGTCCTCAGCGGCGGCGCGACCGACCGATAGCGCGAGCGACGGCGACACCTCGGTGGCTGCGTCGCCGCGGATGCCCGCGGTCCCGAACAGGTCCATGTCGGACCGTCGTCGGCGGGCCACTTCAAACGGGCCGGTCCCGGAGCCGCCGGCCGGGACGACCCACTTTTAACCCGTCCCGCGACGAGGTGATGGACATGCCGGCCAAAGGGACGGGTCTCGGGGAGTTCAACGAGATTGACGCCTTCGACGGCGGCGTCGGCTGGCTCGCGACGCGAAGGGGCTCGACGACCGCCTCGCCGAGATGGGGCGGGTCCGGGGCGTGGTCGTCCTCTACCACTACCACCGCCGGGACGCCAGCGCCATCGCGGCCCGTCACGACGTCCCCGTCCTGCTCCCCGCAGGGATGACGAAGCTCTCCGAGGACGACGTCGCCGCGCCGGTGCGGCGCTTCGAGGGCCGCCTCGACGACACCGGCTACTACCTCCGGGCGGTGACGACATCGCGGCTCTGGCAGGAGTGGGCGCTGTTCGACGGAGAGACGCTCGTCGTCGGGGAGTCGGTCGGGACCGCCGACTACTTCCTCGCGCCGGGCGAGCGCCTCGGGGTCTCTCTCGTCCGCCGGGCGATGCCGCCGGGCGGGCCGCTGGCCGACCTCGAGCCCGAACGGGTGCTCTGCGGCCACGGCGAGGGCGTCTTCGCCGACGCCGCCGGCGAACTCCAGCGGGCCCTCGCGGAGGCACGGCGGACGGCGCCGCGGATGTACCTCAGACACGGGACGACGCTGGCGCGGAACGTCCTCTCGGCGACGCTTCGCTGACTGGAACTGCTGTCGTTCGGTATCGCACCGGCGACGGACGTCGGTCGCGTCGGCGGCGAGGGCACACGCGACCGACGACCCGACCGAAAGCAGCCGGGACGGTCCGCACGGAACCGGCGATGGTGCGACGGCGGCGCCGGAGGGCACAAGCTACAAACCCTACGGCCGACTACGTTCCTCCATGACAGAGGACGCCGAGCACCGTCGCCTTATCGTCGCCGGCTCCGGAATCGCGGGGCTGACGGCCGCCATCTACGCGGCCCGGTCGAACAACGAGCCGCTCGTGCTCGAGGGCCCCGAGCCCGGCGGCCAGCTGACGCTGACGACCGACGTCGCGAACTACCCCGGCTTCCCGGACGGAATCGGCGGTACTGAACTCGTCCAGGACATGAAGGCGCAGGCCGAGCAGTTCGGGGCCGAGATAGACCACGGCGTCGTCGTCGGCGTCGAGACCGGTCCGCCCCACCGCGTCGAGATGCGCGACGGGACCGTCTACACGACGGACGCGCTCATCGCGGCCTCGGGCGCCTCGGCCCGCACGCTGGGGGTCCCCGGCGAGGACGAACTGATGGGCTACGGCGTCTCGACCTGTGCCACCTGCGACGGCGCCTTCTTCCGCGGCGAGGACATGCTCGTCGTCGGCGGCGGCGACGCCGCCTGCGAGGAGGCCGCCTTCCTCACCAGGTTCGCCGACACGGTCCACCTGGCCCACCGGCGGGAGAACTTCCGTGCGGAGGACTACTGGGTCGACCGCATTCGCGAACTCGAGGCCGAGGGCGACGTCGAGGTCATGATAAACACGGAACTGCTCGAGATACACGGCAGCGCCGAGGACGGCGTCGAGTCCGTGACGCTCGCGCACAACCCGGAGGGCTACCCCAAGGAGAAGCTCGACGACGACGCGACCGAGACCTTCGAGCAGGAGCTCGGGGCGGTGTTCATGGCCATCGGCCACACGCCGAACACCGACTATCTGGAGGACACGGCCGTCGAGATGGACGATAGGGGCTACATCAGGACGGTCGGCGGCGACGGCGCCGGCCAGACCAGGACGGGCGTCCCGGGCGTCTTCGGCGCCGGCGACGTCGTCGACTACCACTACCAGCAGGCCATCACCGCCGGCGGCATGGGCTGCAAGGCGGCGATGGACGCCGACGAGTACCTCGAGGAACTCGAGCGCGGCGAGGCGGCCGCCGACGCCGACGCCGCCGCCGCGGACGACTGAGACGGGCCCTCGGGGTCTACCGCCGGACCTGCGGAGACGAGCGCTGTCGTCGAGGGAACCGCAGCCGGAAGACGGCACCGCCGAGCATGGTCGCAATCCGAACGGTGCCCCGCTACGGCCGAGGGATGCTCTCCGGCGGTTCTGCACCCGGCTCGCTCGCGACCGGAAGTACCTTTTGTCGGCGCAGGGAAACCCGGGTATGGCCGACGACACTGTCACGCTGCACGTCGAAGGCGAGGAGGACGCCGACGAGGTCACGCTGCCCGTGGAGATGCTGGACCTGATGCGGGAGGCCGACGAGTCCGACGCCGAAATCGTCGGCGACCTGGCGCTTTTCTCCTGTGCCCAGCGCATCCACGCGACGGTCCACCACGCCGAGGGCGGCGACACCGACCAGTACCGCGAGATAGAGGAGGCAACGATGGAGCTGTTCGAGGACCGCTTCGGCGCGACCTACGGCGAACTGACCGGTCACGACCACTGAGGCAGCCGTTCTGCGGTTCGTCGCCGCCGGCCGCGACGGCTACCGGCCGGCGACGGTCCACTCCAGCAGGACGCCGTCGTCGACCCGCGCGACGCCCTGCAGGTCGAGTTCCGGGAAGCCGGCGACGAACCCCTCGCCGTCGGCCAGCGTCGGCGCCTCCCGGCCCCCGATGACGACGTTCCCGACGTAGACCGAGAGCTCGTCGACCAGCCCGGCCTCGAACAGCGAGAATATCAGCTCCCCGCCACCCTCGACCATGAGGCGGTCGACGCCCTCGCGCTCCAGCGCGTCGAGGGCGGCCGGGAGGTCCACCCGCTCGGCACCCGCAGCGAGCAGCGTCGCTCCGGCGGCCTCGAGCGCCTCCCGGCGCTCGTCGGGCGCGGCCTCGCTCGTGAGGACGTACGTCTCCGGACCGCCCTGGAGGACGGCGGCGTCGACCGGCGTCCGACAGCGGGAGTCGACGACGACGCGCGCCGGCGGGTCGGCGTCGGCGCCCCGACCGTCGGCACGGTGGGCCTCGTCGTGGCGGACGAGCGAGGGGTCGTCGGCGAGTGCCGTCCCGACGCCGACGGCGACCGCGTCCGCCTCGGCGCGGAGGCGGTCGACGCGCGCGAAGTCGGCCTCGCCGCTGATGGCTATCTGCTCGCGGCGGCGCGAGGAGAGCTTCCCGTCGGCGCTGACGGCGGCGTTGACGACGACGTGCATACCCGCAGTCCGGTCCGCGGCGGCAAAAGCGGCGGGGGACCGCGGCCGGGGGCGACCGACTACCCGCGGAGCGCGGCAAGCGGCTTCAGCGGGAGCGGGACGTAGTCGGCCGTTGGCTCGTACCGGGCGAACAGCAGGCTGTTTGACATGACGGAGACGCTAGAGGCCGACATCGCCGCGCCGGCCAGCGCCGGGTTGAGCAGCCCCAGCGAGGCGACCGGGATGAGCGCGGCGTTGTACGCGAACGCCCAGAAGAGGTTCTGCCAGACCTTCGAGATGGTCGCCTCCGAGACCCGGACGGCCCTGAGGACGTCGACGGGGTCCGACCGCATCAGCGTCACGTCGGCGGACTCGATGGCGACGTCGGTCCCGGAGCCGATGGCGACGCCGACGTGGGCGGCCGTCAGCGCCGGCGCGTCGTTGACGCCGTCACCGACCATCATCGCCCGCGTTCCGTCGGCCTGGACCCCGTCGATGACGTCGGCCTTCTCCTCGGGGAGGACGCCGGCCCGGACGTTCGCCCCGGGGATTCCGACCGCCTCGGCGACGGCGTGGGCGGTCCGCTCGTTGTCGCCGGTCAGCATGTGGACGGCGTAGCCCCGCTCGTGGAGTTCGGGTCGCGACCACGCCGACCACCTCGCCGTCCAGTGCGACGAGCATCGCGGTCTTGCCCTCGCTCTCGAGCCGTTCCATCGCCGCCCCGGCCGGAGCGTGGTCGACGCCGTTACGCTCCAAGAGCGCGCGGTTGCCGACCAGCACCTCGCCGTGCTCCGTCGTCGCCTCGACGCCCTTGCCGGGGACGTTCTCGAATCTCTCGGTCTCGCCGGGGTCGATGTCCCGCTCGCGGGCGCCGTCGACGATGGCCTCGCCGAGCGGGTGCTCGGACCCGGATTCGGCGGCGGCCGCGACCGCGAGGACGAACGACTCGTCGACGGCTCGTTCGGCCGCGACGCCGCCGTCCGGGCGGGAGCCGACGACCTCGACGTCGGTCAGCTCCATCTCTCCCTCCGTGAGGGTCCCGGTCTTGTCGAAGACGACGGCCTCGACGTCGCGGACGCTCTCGAGGACGTCGCCGCCCTTGAACAGGACGCCGTTCTTCGCGGCGATGGTCGAGCCGACCATCGTCGCCGCGGGCGTCGCCAGCCCGAGCGCGCAGGGACAGGCGACGAGGACGGCCGATGCGAAAACGATGACCGAGAACTCGACGACGGGGACGCCGCCGACGACCGGGCCGCCCCCGACCGGCTCCCACAGGGGCAGCGCCGTCGCGAGGGCGTACAGCTGGTCGGGGAACAGCAGCCACAGCGCGGCCCAGATGACGGCGTTGGCGATGACGGCCGTGACGAAGTAGCCGGAGACGACGTCGACGAGCCGCTGGACGTCAGGCTGTCGGGACTGGGCCTCCTTCACGCGGCGGACGATCTGCTGGATGGCGGTGTCCTCACCGACCTTCGTCGCCTCGACGACGAGGACGCCGTTCTCGTTGACCGTGGAGCCGACGACCTCGTCGCCCGGCCCCTTCTCGACCGGGACGGACTCGCCGGTCAGCATCGACTCGTCGACCGCGGACTCGCCCTCGCGGACGATGCCGTCGGTCGGAATCCGCTCGCCCGGCCGTACCTTCAGCCGGTCGCCCACCTCGACATCGGAGACGGGCACAGTGATCTCCCGGCCGTCCCGGACGACGGTCGCCTCGTCGGCCTCCATCTTCAGCAGTTCCCGGAGCGCGTCCGAGGCCCGCGCCTTCGAGCGCGCCTCGAGGTAGTTCCCGAGCGTGATGAACCACAGTATGAACGCGACGGCCTCGAAGTACAGGCCGCCCGGGATGCCAGCCACGAGGACCGCGAGGCTGAACGCGTAGCCGACCGTCGTGCCGATGGCGACCAGGGTGTCCATGTTGGCGGAGCCGTTCCTGGCCGCCTTGTAGGCGCCGACGAGGAACTCCCGGCCGAGCGTCGCCATCAGGACCGTCGCGATGGCCAGCTCGACCCAGCCGAACGGGACGCCCAGCAGCGTCTCGGGCCGGGACAGCGGCGCGACCATCGTCAGCATGAGGTAGACGAACGGCGCCGTCAGGACCGCGCCGCCGACGACGAGTCGGCGCTGCTTCTGGAGCTCGCGGTCGGCCGGCGACTCGCCGTCGCCGCCGGTATCGTCCTCGCGGACCGCCTCGTAGCCGACCGAGTCGATGGCCTCGTAGGCTGCCTCCATCGAGAAGGCCTCCGGGTTGTACTCGATGGTCGCCTCGTCGGTCGCGTAGTTGACGTCGGCGGCGACGACGCCGGGGAGATCGAGGAGCGCCTCCTCGACGGTCTCCGAGCAGTTGGCGCAGTGCATCCCGGCGATCTCGACCGTCCGGCGTTCGCGGCGCGGCTCGTAGCCGACCGCCTCGATGGCCTCGTAGACCTCGGACAGCGACGCCCGCCCGGGGTCGTACTCGACGGTGGCGTCGTCGGTCGCGTAGTTGACCGAGGCCGAGTCGACGCCGTCGACGGTCTCGACCGCGTCGGTGATGGTCTCCGCACAGCTGGAACAGTGCATGCCACCGACTTCCAGTCGCTCCCGTCTGGTCATGTATGTAGGTAGGGGCTCCGCACTGATGCTGTTTGCTACTCCGAAACCAAATTTATATCCGGATACACTTCGGATACGGGCGTGTATCCTCGGGAGAAGTTAGTATCCTGAACCAATATCGGGCGTTCGGCTCGGCTGGTGGGCCGAGACCCCCGGCCGCGGGCGTCAGGCGCCCTGCGTCATCTCCTCGTAGCGCTCGCGGAACCGGGCCTCGCAGGACTCACA
Organism: Halobacteriales archaeon QH_10_70_21; assembly: GCA_003021325.1. The sequence continues at coordinate 4,607 of PXQM01000090.1, read as the reverse complement.
GCAGAACTCGTATGTCTCGTCGCCGACGGTCGCCGCGACGCCCTCGCTCGTGACGGTGTTGTCGCACTCGGCACACTCGAGCCCGAGCGTCGCCTCGCCGAGGCCCGGGTGCCAGTCCGCGGAGACCAGCGGCGTGACGTCGGTCCGCTCGACCGCGCCGGTCTCGAAGACGGCCGAGAGGTGGGTCCGGACCGCCGCGTCGGGAACGGCCGCGACGACGACAAGCCTGCCGTCGGCGGTCTCGAAGACGTGCTCGACGCCCTCGAGGCCCGCGAGTGCCTCCCGGACCGTTCCGGTCCCGCCGGGCTCGACCTCGAGGGTCACGAGCAGCCGCGTCCCCGCCTGGAGACGCGAGCGGTCGAGGTCCAACGTGAACCGCTCGATGACCCCGAGTTCCCGCAGGCGGTCGACCCGGTCGCTGACCGCGGGCGGCGAGAGCCCGACCTCCTCCGCCAGCTCGCTGTACGGGCGCCGGGCGTCGGCCAGTAGCAGCCTGATGAGCTCCCGGTCGGTGTCGTCGATGTCGCGCATCGCCGGCCCTTGCGGCCCCGTCGACAAACGGCTTCCGGCGGCTCGCAATCCCATCCCTATAAACCCCCTGGGAGCCGACGATGGAACATGAGCGAGTCATCGCCGAGCGAGGGTCGGGAGGCGACCGCTGCCGACGGCGTGGCGGACGGGACGACGCTGGGACGCCGCGACCTGTTCCGGACGGGCGTCGGCGCGGCTGCCGCGACCGGGGCCGCCGGCGCGGGCGGCACCGCGGCGGCGCAGGCCTACGGCGGCTGGTTCGAGGACGTGAGCAACTACGAGGGCACGCTCGACTACACCGGCCGCGACGCGGTCACCGTCGAGGTCGGCGCCGGCGAGAACGGTCTGCTGTTCGAGCCGCCGGCGGTCCTCGTCGACCCCGGCACGACCGTCACCTTCGAGTGGACCGGCGCAGGCGGGCAGCACAACGTCGTCCACCAGCCGGACAGCGAGGACGCCGACCCCGCCTTCGAGTCGGAGCTGATGGGCGAGGAGGGGGCGACCTTCGAGTACACCTTCGAGGAGGAGTCGACGTTCCGGTACTACTGCTCGCCGCACCAGGCGGTCGGGATGAAGGGCGCCGTCGCCGTCGGCGAGACCGAGGACGAACTCATCGACCCCGACGCCGGTGGCGGCGGCGGCAGCAGCGGGCCGCTCACGACCGCTGACCTGCTGGTTCTCGCCGGCGCCGTGGCCCTGGGCCTCGTGCTCGTCGTCGCCGTCGTCTCGGCCGCGAACAGCCCCGGCGAGGGCGAGCAGTCGACGCGGTAACCGCCGTCAGTCCAGTCCCGCAGCGAACTCGTAGTCGACCGGCCGGGCCTCGGGCACTCGGTTGTCGAGCCGTATCTGCCAGCCGTGGAGTTCCGTGGGGTCGTTCAACGCGTTCGTGAGCGTCGTTCGGACGGCCAGCAGGTCGACGCCGTAGAAGTCGTTCGGGACCCCCTGGAAGTACCGCAGCGCGGTCCGGAACAGCGACCGCATGCCGTCGTCGTTCTCGAAGTCGAAGTGCTTGTACGCGCCCGCCGCGACTTGCACCATTCCATGAGCGAATGCTGCTTCGGTGGTTCCGCTCCCGTAATTGTACCACTCCGATTCAAAACAGTCATGCGATTCATGGAACGCGCCGGAATTGTATAGCCGGACGCCGTGAATCACCGCCCGCCGAAGGGTAGCGTGTTCCCATCTCCCGGGTTCCGGGTTCCACCCGGTCGGGTTCCCTGAGTTCGGTGGGCCGACAGTGGGGTCCCGTGTATGGTCGTTCATAGGTTAGTTGCTGGCCGCTCGAATCCGCTTCCCTGACAGTACGATTCGTTTACACTCGACCAAACGTTTTCGAAGCAGTCGTGTGACTCGTGGAAGTCGCCGGCGTTGTACAGCCTGACCCCGTGCTCGGTCGCCTTCCGCAGCGTCGCGTGCTCCCAGCGGCCGTCCGCCCGCCGGCCGGTCGGGTCGCCGCGGGGCGGCCCGACCGTCGCGTCGCGGGTGTGGTCGTCCATCATCCGGAGTTGCGGCTCCGGACGTGTAACTCTAGAGGTCCTTGGCGATGTCCCGGAGCCCCCGGGTGCGCTCCCGCGTTCCGCGCACCTCGTCGGGCGAGACCACCTCCGAGAGCCGCGTCGAACGGACGTGCTCGCGTGCGGTCTCGACGGGGTCAGACATCGGCGCTCACCTCCTCGAACCGCTCGTTCGTCTCCGCGTA
>PXQM01000090.1:0-2152 GCA_003021325.1 Halobacteriales archaeon QH_10_70_21 | reverse complement strand
GAGCCGTTCGACGCGGTCCTCGTAGTGGCAGCAGCCGGCGAGGAGGAGCATCGTCAGGCCGACGATGCCGACGACGACGGCCGTCGCGTAGAGGCCCATGAGCTCGAGGCAGTAACTCGACCCCGCACAGAGCGCGATTATCTCGAACTCCTCCTCGTGGGCGAACCCGAGCAGGAACGCGAACCATGCGATTCCGAGCAGCCCACGCTCGGCCGCATCCGCCGGCTGCCGGTGGGTGTGGCCCCCGACAAACGGGAGGGCGTCCACGACCCTGGCGCGGAGGCCCTCGCTCTCGTCGCCGTTCGGGCGGCCGTCGCCGTCCACGTGAAGACGGTCGTGGTGGTCGTCGCCGTCCGTGTGGGGACGGTGGTGGCCGTGGTTGCGCGAACGGTCGCCGTCGTGGTCCTCCCCGTGCGGTCCATCCGCGTCGTCGCCGACTCCGGTACCCGGGGTGCCGTGTGTGTGGCCGTGTCTGTACTCGCGGACCCCGAGAGCGATGAGGAGCGTCCCCGCGACGAGGCTCACCGGACCGCCGACCTGGACGTCTCCGAAGAGCGTCACCCGCTCGTCGACCGCCGCGAGGTCGAAGTACCCCTTCGCGTAGAAGAACGCCCCCACCATCGCGATGCTGCTGACGAGGTGGCCGACGCCGAGGATGGCGCTGGCCGCGAACCCGTAGAGCCACTTGTTCGACCGGTCGAGCGCGTACGACGCCGCGACGGGCCAGCCGTGACCGGGTTCGACGCCGTGCACCAGCCCCAGGGCGACCGCGCCGACGACCAGCCCGGACGCTTCGCCGTGCAACATCGTCGTTCCCCCGGACGTCCACGGGTCCCGAATAACCGTCTTTCGATGGGTGCCGAGATGGTCAGCGGAACGAGTACCGCCGGCCAGCAGGTACCTGCGGCGGTCGGGCGGCTGGTCCCGCTCGCGTGGCCCCGCACCGGGACCCCGCTCTCCTGGTTTCCGGCGGGGTCGTCGCAGGTCGTGGGAGACCCCGGCAAACCGCAGGACGCAAATACCGGGCTGTACAACCCTCGGGTGCGTGCGAGGGTAGCCAAGCCGGGAAACGGCGGCGGACTCAAGATCCGCTCCTGTAGAGGTCCGAGGGTTCAAATCCCTTCCCTCGCATCGCCGCCGCGCCGTTCACCGCGGCGCGGCAAGATGCATGAAGGGATTTGGGCCAGGAAAGTCGCAGCGGGCGAACGCAGTGAGCCCGACCGTCTTTCCGTGGTTCAAATCCCTTCCCTCGCATGGCGGGCCGGCGACCGAAGCGAACCGGCTCGAGCGCATGCGGAAGACCGCCTCTCTGGGGCGTCTTCCCTCGCAACGACTCTCCGAGCGCCGACCCGACAGCCGCAGCGCCGCACGGCGCGAATCGGTGGCGATTTCCGGGTCGCCGACGCACCGTCCGTATGAACGAGCGTGCCGACTGCGCGCTCCGGGCGGCCGAGGCCGGCGGGTCGGTCGCACTCGAGTCGTTCCGGGCGGGCGTCGCCGTCGAGACCAAGGACGGCAAGACGGACGTGGTGACGCAGGCCGACCGGGACGCCCAGCGGCGGGTCGCGGGTGTCCTCGGCGAGTCCTACCCCGGCGAGCCCGTCGTCGGCGAGGAGGACGAGGAGGCGTCGGCCGTCCCCGACGAGGGGCCGGCGTGGATCATCGACCCCATCGACGGGACGAACAACTTCGTCCGCGGCGTCCCGGTGTGGACGACGAGCGTGGCCGCGACCGTCGACGGGGAGCCGGTCGCCGGCGCCTCGGTCTGCCCGGCGCTCGGTGACACGTTCCGGCTCGCGGACGGCGAGGCCGTCGTGAACGGCGAGGTGGCGTCGGTCAGCGACCGGACCGACCCCGAGCGGTTCACCGTCTCCCCGACGATGTGGTGGGAGATGGACCGCCGCGACGAGTACGCCGGCATCTGCCGGGGCGTCGTCGAGCGGTTCGGCGACCTGCGGCGCTACGGCTCCGCACAGTACGCCCTGGCGCTGTGTGCGGCCGGGGCGCTCGACGGGGTGGTGACGAACGTCCGCGCGTATCCCTGGGACAGCGTGGTCGGCGCCGGCCTCGTCGATGCCGCGGGCGGGACGGTCACGGACCTCGACGGCGACCCGTGGCGCCACGACAGCACCGGGCTGGTGGCCTCGAACGG
>PXQM01000089.1 GCA_003021325.1 Halobacteriales archaeon QH_10_70_21 | reverse complement strand
CTCGCCGTCGACGTCGACGAGGCCCGCGACCTGGTCGAACTCCTCCTGCACGGTGACGGGCGGTCCCGTACCTGGCTCCTGGAGGCCGGATTCGAGGTGGCGGCCGCCGACGGTCGCGTCGTCGCGACCCGCGACGAGTGAGCTTCGCCGCCGACGAGCCATTTAATTCCCCGCCGCCACTCGGTCCGGCCGTGTTCGGGGCCGAACGGTACGGGGTCGAGCTGTCGGTCGACGAGGCGGACGTCGAGCGGCTGCGCTGCGTGACACCCGGCGACGTCGACCCCGCGCCGGCGCTCTCCTTCGCGCGGAACGTCTTCGTCCCGCTGACGACCGCCTGCCGGTACACCTGTACCTACTGCACCTACTACGACCCGCCCGGCGAGGCCTCGCTCCTGGCGCCCGAGGCGGTCCGGGAGATCTGCGAGCGGGGCGCCGACGCCGGCTGCACGGAGGCGCTTTTCACCTTCGGCGACGACCCCGACGACCGCTACGACCGGATTCACGACCAGCTCGAGGCGTGGGGCCACGACTCCATCCACTCGTACCTCCGGTCGGCCTGCGAAATCGCGCTCGACTGCGGGCTGTTGCCGCACGCAAACCCCGGCGACCAGACGCGCGAGGAGATGGAACTCGTCGCCGAGGTCAACGCCTCGATGGGCGTGATGCTGGAGACGACCGCGGACCTCCGGGTCCACAGCGGGACCCGCCGGAAGGAGCCCGGCCAGCGGCTCCACACCATCGCGACCGCCGGGGAACTCGGCGTTCCGTTCACGACCGGCATCCTCGTCGGCATCGGCGAGGACTGGACCGACCGCGCCGAGTCCCTCCTGGCCATCCGGGAGCTTCACCGACGGTACGGCCACGTCCAGGAGGTCATCGTCCAGCCGGTTGCCGAGAACGAGCGCTGGCGCTCGGGGTCGCCGGACATCGACACGATGCGGCGCGTGACGGCGATGGCCCGGGCCGCCCTCCCCGCCGAGGTGTCGGTCCAGTCGCCGCCGAATCTGGCGCCGATCCGGGAGCTGCTCGACTGCGGCGTCGACGACCTCGGCGGCGTCTCGCCGGTCACCGACGACCACATCAACCCCGACTACGCGTGGCCGGAGCTGCGGGAGCTGGAGGCCATCGCCGAGAGCGCGGGCGTCCCCCTGCGCGAACGGCTGCCGGTCCACGAACGCTTCCTCGAAGAGGGGTGGCTCTCGTCGCGCATCGAGCGGGCCATCGACGCCGACGACGACGCCGGCGCACGCTACCGGGGCTGTCTCGACTGACTGCTTCGCAACCGGGCGGCACGTACCACCGACTCGGCGCTGGCGCGGCCACGACCGGGACCCGGAGAACGCGGCACTCACGTAGCTCCCGACCGGTCGGGGATGGTGATCCGAATCGTCGTCCCGCCCGCCGTATCGAACGCCAGTTCGCCGCCGAGTTCGTCGACGCTCCACCTGAGTTGCCACAGCCCGAGGCCCCTCGAGTGCTGGAGCGCCGTCTCGGTCCCGACCCGGATCGGCACGAGTTCCTCGTCGGGAACACCGGGTCCGTCACCGTCGACGACGACGAGTTCGTCCGGTCGGTCCTCGAGACGGAGCGTTGCCGCCGAGTTCGCGTAGTCGACCACGTTCTCCAGCGCACTGCTGACCGCCGTGCGAAGCGCCGAGTCGTTCGTGGCCACCGACGCCGACGCCGGGAGTTCGGTCGCCACGTCGACCCCCTGCTTTGGTCCACCGATTCGGCCACGGCCCGGAGCGTCCCGGCGACGTCCACCTCGGACACCTCGTCGTCGGTCGACATGATCCGATCCGTCGCTCGTGCGCGGGCCCCCAGCTCCGACAGGTCGTTCGCCGCGGCGATGATCTGCTCGGCGTGAGGACCCTCGGTCCGGTCGCCCAGCACCTCGGCGTGACTCATAATCACCTCCAGTTGGTTGCGGAGGTTGTGACGCAGAACCCGGTTGAACACCTCGAGCCGCTGTTCTCGCCGCTTCCGCTCGGTGATGTCCTCGACGACCGCGATGGCTCGGCCGGTCCCGTCCGACGGTTCCACGACGTATCCGGTCGTGTTGACCCAGCGCAGGTCACCGTTCGGTCGACGGATGCGATACTCGAAGGAGTAGCTGTCGTCCGGGGTTCCCCGTTTTAGACCTGAAATCTCCAGCGCTCGGGATTCCTCCGCGTTCGCGCGGAGGAGGATGTCAAGCACAGCAGTGGTTCCTACGATACGGTAGGTGTGGCGACGACCGTCCGCCGGATATCGTCGAGGAGAGCAACAACGACCCCCGGGACCGCCTCCTCCGGGGATACATCCGCGGTAGCGTGCCCGATGTGTGCGTCAGCGACCTCCTCTGTCGGCTGGCGCCGTGGGTAATCGCCCCGCACGACAGTACGAGCCAAGCAGGCCGACACGACCCGACCGGGGCTACAGCAGCGGCGTGCCGTCGGCCTTCGGACCGAGTTCCGGCCCGACGACGTCGGCGTCGGGGTCGATGCGCCGCCGCTTTTCGTAGTCGGTCGAGCGCTCGACCGGCACCCGGCCAATCGCCGCGATCATGTCGGCGTACTCCCTGAACGAGCGGAACTCGCCGTGGTCGCCGCCGGCCCGCTTCGTTATCTCCTCCGAGAGGATGGTGCCCATGAAGTCGTCGGCGCCGCAGGCCAGCATATCCAGCCCCCGGGCGTCCCCGTACTTCACCCACGACGACTGGATGTGCTCGACGTCGTCGAGGTAGAGCCGCGAGACGGCGACCATCAGCTCGTCCTCGTGGGCCGTGGCGCCCGCCTCGACCATGCCGCGCTCGGCCAGCGGCGTCTCCCGGTGGACGAACGACAGCGGCACGAACTCGGTTATCGCGCCGGTCCGGTCGTGGAGGTCGCGGACCCGGTCGAGGTGCAGCGCCCGGTGGGCCTCGTTCTCGACGTGGCCGTACATGATGGTCGCCGTGGTGTCGAGACCGACGGCCGCGGCGGCCTCCATCGCCTCGAGCCACTCGCCGGTGTCTATCTTCGCCGGGCAGATGACCTCCCGCACTTCGTCGACGAGTATCTCGGCGGCGGTGCCCGGGACCGAATCCAGGCCGGCGGCCTGCAGGCGCTCGAAGACCGTCTCGTAGCTCCAGTCGGTTCCGCGGCGGGCGTGGTAGGCCTCCTCCGGCGTCATCGAGTGGACGTGGACGCCGTCGACGTTCATGGCCTCGAGCTGCTCGACGTAGGTTCGAGGGTCGACCTCGTACTCGCCGGGCGGCCGGTAGTTCAGGTCACCCCGGTCGCTGGCCTCGAGCATCTCCCGGTGCTCGTCGTCCAGCGCGAGGGCGGGGTGGAGCCCGGAGACCGAACACACCTCGTAGACCCCGCGCTCGACGGCGTCACGGACGACCTCGCGGGACTCGTCGGGCGTCTTGGTGAAGCCCCCGTGGTCGTCCTGGTAATCGGTCCGGAACGTCTCGGAGCGGTTCTTGAAGTTGCAGAACAGACAGCCGGTGTTGCAGGCCGTCGTGACGTTGTTGTTGAGGTTGGCGACGAAGGTGACCTCCTCGCCGACCACCTCGGCGCGGCGGCGGTCGGCGGCCTCCAGCACACGCTCCTTGCGGTCGAGGTCGATGCCGTCGGCGTCGGTGCCGGTCGTCAGCAGCTCGACGGCGTCGTCGACGTCGAGGCGGTCGCCGGCCCGCGCCTTCTCGAGGGCGTTCTCGAACGACTGGCCGGTGGCCGGCCGGCGCTCGAACTCGAAGTCGCCGCGCGGCACGTTCGCCGACGCCTCGAACGCGTCCATACTCCTCCCTTCCACCGGAGGGTAAAAACGCCACCGGGTGCGGCGAGTCTGCGGGTCTTCGCTGTGGTCTCGGGCCGGTGGGCATGCACCGCGTGGGAGGTCGTTACGCTCGAAAGGTAGGCGCATCTTCGACGGAGTCCACCATCCCCCGCGACGCCGGGGTTTCGGGCTGTTTTGCACGGGTGTCTCCGGCAGCCCGGTCACGTGCGGCGACGCCGGCACCGGCGGCGGCTCCGGAGCCAGTTTCGGGGAGGGAGACCGGCGTTCGACTCACCGGGTGTGGTTCGCTCCCCACCGGCGTGCCAACACTTTTGTTAACACGGCACAAGCGTCCCCACCGATGAAGTACCACGACGGGGCGCCGCTCAGACGCCTCGGTGACGTACCGCGTGCGGAGGTCCTCGACCCGGAGGAGGGGCTGGTCGGCGCTCACGCTCCACCTCCCCGGTGGTGGGCGGTCGCGACGTCCGTGCGGCGGGTGGTCGCCGCGCTCACGGGGTCGGAGCGAGCAGGGGGACGGACGCGGGCAGGGGTGCGGGTCACGCCCGGCTCCCCTCCTCGGTCTGGACGCCCGGGTCGAGTGCGTCCCGGAGCCAGTCACCCAGCAGGTTCAGCCCGATGACGGTGACGACGATCGCCAGCCCGGGCATCGTGGCGATCCACCAC
>PXQM01000088.1 GCA_003021325.1 Halobacteriales archaeon QH_10_70_21 | reverse complement strand
CTCGCCGCGGGACCCGCCGTCGGGCTGCCGGTTCCGGACCCGGTGTCCGAAGGTCATCCCGCCGGCCGAGCTCGGGGTCGACCAGGCGGTCTATCGGGAGATAATGGACGTCCGGCTCCGGGTCGAGCGCCGGGACATCAGCCTCTCGGAGCTCCGCTCGAGGGCCGACGACGAGTCGGCGGTCGTCGGGGCGCTCTTCGACCGGCTCGTCGACGTCGACCTCCCCAGCCGCGAGCGGCAGTACGTCGGGGAGGCGTTCTCGGAGCTGGCCGAGGGGAACTGGGCGGCCGCCGAAGCCCACCTCCGGGACCGCTACGAGAGCGTCTGCGAAACCCACAGCCCGGACGGCGAGCGGTCGGCCTGCCACCTCCGCGGGCTCCCGGCCGACGTCGACCCCGGCGAGGTCGACCCCGTCGAGTGACCACCGCGCTTTTGTCGCTCGGCCCCGGCCTCGCGGTATGGGCCACCGGAATCCGCCGGCCGCCGTCGAGGAGCAGTGGGAGACGCTGCTCGCCGACGCCGAGGCGATGGCCGACGAGTACGCCGAGGAGGGAACGGAGCCGTTCGTCGTCCACGCCGGCGACGTGACGCCGCTGACCGGGGAGCCGTTCGGGCTGGACGTGCTCGCGCCGGGCGACGAGTTCGAGGCGCTCGAGGAACGCGTCGCGGACGCGACGTTCGAGGCCTCGCACGTCTACCGGACCGAGGCGGGCGCCGCCAGGCTCTTCGTCGTCGTCGTCGAGGGGTCGCTGCCGGACTCCGGGGGCGCCGACCCGGACGTCGCCGTGCTCGTGCCGGCGTTCCTCTCGCTGGAGCGCGCCCCGCCGCTGGAGGCACGCGCCAGGGAGGCGGGCGTCATGTACACCCACGTCCGCCCGCTGTCGAACGACGCCCGGGTGACGTTCACCCACGACGACCCCGAGCTCTTCTTCTAGGAGCCGGCTCCGTCGCCGGAAGCGGGCCGCTGACGCCCTTTGTTCCGGTCGTGCGTCCGAGATATTCAACCGAACCTACCTTTCGGCCGTGTGAGTTGGCTCGGCAGGCGATGCGCCCCACGCTGGAGGGGATTCGCGTCCTCCACGCCGACGACGAGCCAGCCGTCGCGGAGGTGGCCGCGACCTACCTCCAGCGCCAGGACGAGCGGTTCGACGTCGATATCGCCACGGGCGTCGACGAGGGACTGGCTCGGCGCGGCGACGGCGAGTACGACTGCGTCGTCTCGGATTACGACACGGCCGGACGGACCGGCGTCGAGTTCCTCCGGGCCGTCCGCGAGCGGTCCCCGGTCCTGCCGTTCATCCTCCTCACCGGAAAGGGCTCGGAGGCGGTCGCGAGCGACGCCATCTCGGCCGGCGCGACCGACTACCTCCAGAAGGAGACCGGCACCGGCCAGTACGGGATACCGGCCAACCGGGTCGCCAACGCCGTCTCCCGGGCCGAGAGCCAGCGGGCGGCCCGGCACCTCCGCGAACTGGCCGGGAACACCGACCGCGTCCTCGACATCTTCGACCCCGACTGGGCGGAGGACCCGTTCATCAACTCCGCATGCGGGGAGGTGTGGGACCGGTCCATCGAGGAGCTGCGGGCCGACCCCGTCGACTTCCTGAACGGGGTCCACCGGACGACCGCGAGCGCGCCGTCGAGGCGGTCGAGCGGGCGATGGAGGCCGGTTCCTCCCCGACGTTCGAGCACCGAATCCAGCGGCCGGACTGCGAGGTCACCCGGGCCGACGACGGGACCCTCCGCATCACCGGCACCGTCCTCGAGTCCCCCGACCGTGGGGAGTCGGAGGCGGCGCCGGCGTAAGCGTCGGACTGCCCCCGGCCGGTTCGCCGGTCGGGCGAGGGCGGGCTCGGCCGCCGGTCCCGCTCAGCTCCAGCCCCGCGTCCCGCCCCGCAGCCCCGAGAGCCACCTGAGGAAGACGACGGCGAGCGGCATGGCGACGACGGTGCCGAGCCCGATGGCGACGAGCCGCCCGGACGGCACCGGCGTCGGGCCGGTGAGCCCGGCCCAGAAGACGGCGACGCAGGCGACGGCGGCGGCCCACGCGAGGACGCGCTCGGCGGTCACTCCAGCACCTCCGGGAGGTCGTTGACGCCGTCGACGACCGCGGCCGCGCCGGCCTTGCGGAACTTCTTTCGGCCGGTCTCGCCGGCGAGACCGCCCGTGAGGACGCCGACGCCGAGGTACTCCCGCGTCGGGTCGGCCTCGAGGGCGTTGGTCGCCGTCCGGACGTCGTCCAGCGTGTCGCCGGCGAATGCGACCCTGTCGGCGTCGAGACGCTCGGCCAGCTCGACGAGCGCCCGCGGGTGCGGCTTGCCCTCCGCCCAGTCGTCCATCGTGAAGCGGTGCGCCTCGGGTAGCTCGAGGCCGACCCGCTCGAGGGCGATGTCGGTCTCGGCGGCCGGCCGTCCGGTGAGGACGCCCAGCGGCCACGCCGAAAGCGCCTCGGGAGCCGCTCGCTGTCCCACTCGTCGAGGATCCGCTCGCGGCCCGCGGGGTCGAGCTCGTCGGCGATGGCCGTCCGGGCGGACTCCAGCCCGCCGCCGGAGGCGGCGATGAGCCCCGTGTAGGTCTCGAGGCTCAGCCGCGGCTTCTCGCGGCGGGCGAGCACGTACAGCGCCGCCGCGTCGGTCAGCTCCCAGTCGTTGTTGAACCCCCCTGCGTCCTTGAACTGCTGGACGTCGGCCCTGTCGATGGTCCCGCCGTAGACGTGCTCGACGGACTCGACGATAGCGCGGCGATACGAGTTCTCGACGTCGACGAGGACGCCGTCGATGTCCAGGACAACAGCGTCTACGTTCATGGTTTCACTCGGAACAGCGTGTCTCCGGGCAGCGTCTCGGGCGCCGCGTCGAGAACCACGGGGTCCGCTCCGAGCGTCGTCAGCAGGCAGTCGGCGCCGGCGCTCCGGGCGGCGTCGGCGAGCGGCCGCTGCAGCTCCGGCGGGCAGTTCAGCGCGTAGACGGCGTCTGCCCCCCGGTAGACCTCGGGGTTGGGGTCGGTGACGTCGTCGCGGACGAACCGGACGCCCCTCGGAACCTCGCGCTCGTGGACGTCGGTCGCGGTCACCGTCCGACCCCGGTCGGCCAGAGCGGCGGCGACGCCCGGCCGGGTCCCCACGCCGACCTCCACGAGGCCGTCGTACCGGGCCAGACGGTCGACGAGCGCGCCCTTCGGCTCGGTGTGCACGTCGGGATGTTTATGAACAGCGCTATCTAACGTTTTCCCATGCACGTCGACATCGTGCCGGTCGGTGACCTCCCCGCCGTCGTCAAGCGGGAGGCCTCCAGTGGGCTGCGGTCGGTCTACGACTGCGAGGTGACGATCCACGACAACGAGCCCGTCCCGGACGGGTCGTACGACCCCTCCCGGGAACAGTACCGGGCCGAGGAGTTCATCGAGCTGGCGAGCCGCGTCGGCAACGGCAAGAAGAACATCGCCATCACGGACAACGACCTCTACTACCGGCGGCGCAACTACGTCTTCGGGCTGGCGTACCTCTCGGGCAACGGCTCTGTCATCTCGACGTACCGCCTCCAGACCTCCTCCGACGGTGGCTTCTCGAACAAGCCCGCGAGCGAGATATTCTCCGACCGCGTCCGCAAGGAGGTCGTCCACGAAATCGGTCACACGCTCGGGCTGGAGCACTGCGACAACTCCCGCTGTGTGATGAACTTCTCGCCGACCGTCCGCGAGGTCGACGTCAAGGAGGAGAACCTCTGCGGCTCCTGCCAGCGGATGGTCCTCTGACCGGCACGGAGAAGACGCTTTTTACGTCTGCCCGTCGAGCAAGGGGTATGACCACCGCCGCCGCCGCCGTAGCCCGCGATGGACGGACCGCCACCGACGGGTGTGGGTGCCCCCGGGGCGGCGTCGCCGGCTCCCTGCGGTTCCGCGGCACCGACGACCGGGGTGGGTGCCGATGAGCGACGGCAGGCGCCCGGGACTGGATGTGCTGCTCCTGGGGCCCGAATCCGAGGACGAGGTCGTTCGGATGCTCCGGGCGGCGGCCGTGCCGCCGGCGCTGGCGGCGCGGACGGGCGGCTGGCCCGGAACGGGAATGACGCCGCGCGGCTGACGACATCCCACGAGACCGACCTCGAGGCCGCCTACTACTCGGGGTTCTTCGAGTGGCCCCGCGAGCGCTCCGGCGAGGCCGTCGCCGACTCGCTGGACGTCGCGCCGCCGACCGTCCACCAGCACCTCCGGACCGCCGAGCGGAAGCTGCTGGCGACACTGCTGGAGGGAGAGCCGACCGACGCCGGCTGACCGCGCCGGCAGATTGAACGGGCTGCCGGCCCAACCGTCGCTCAACGCCTCCGATGTCACGGGATTCTCCACGGGTCGTCTCGCTGCTCCCCTCCGCGACCGAAATCGTCTACGCGCTTGGCGTCACCCCGGTTGCGACCTCCCACGAGTGCGATTACCCGCCGGACGCGGCCGAGCGACCCAGCGTCGTCGAGTCCCGCGTCGACGCCGACGCCGCCAGCGCCGACATCGACGAACAGGTGCAGGACGCCGAGGCCGAGGGCGGCGTCTACCGCATCGACCGCGAGACGCTCGCGGCGGTCGACCCCGACCTCGTCATCTCGCAGGGCATCTGCGAGGTCTGCGCCGTCGACACCGTCGTCGTCGAGGACGCCATCGCGGAGCTGGGGCTGGACTGCGAGCTGCTGACGACGGACCCCCACTCGCTGGAGGACGTCCTGGCCGACGTCCGCCGCATCGGCCGGGCGCTGGGCCGGGAGGCCCGGGCCGGCGAGCTGGTCGCCGAGCTCGAGGCCAGGGTCGGCGCCGTCGCCGACCGGGCCGCCGAGGCCGACCGCCGCCCCGCGGTCGCCGTCCTCGACTGGCTCGACCCCGTCATGGTGGCCGGCCACTGGGTGCCCGGGCTCGTCGCGACCGGCGGCGGCCGCTACGGGCTCGCGGACCCGGGCGACGCCTCGACGCCGCGGGAGTGGGCCGCCATCCGCGAGTACGACCCCGACGTGCTCGTCGCCGCCCCCTGCGGGTTCGAGCTCGACCAGACCGCCGAGAACGCCACCGACCTGACCGGCCGGCCCGGGTGGAACGACCTCCGGGCGGTCCGGGACGGCCGCGCCTACGCCGTCGACGGCCACCACCTCACCAACCGCCCGGGGCCGCGGGTCGTCGATACGCTCGAGGTGCTCGCCTGGCTGCTTCACCCCGACCTGTTCGACCGCCCCGACGCGTGGCAGGCACGCCCGTTCCCATGACCGTCGAGCTACCGGCCCCGGTCCGCGAGGACCTCGTCGAGCACGCCCGCGAGGGGGCGCCCGAGGAGGTGGTCGGCGTCCTGGCGGGGTCACACGGCGAGGACCGCTCGACGGTCGAGCGGTCGCTCCGTGCCGACAACGCGGCCGAGACGCCCGGGACGCGCTACGAGATAGCGCCCGCCGAGGAGCTGGCGCTGCTCGAGCGCGTCGACGAGGCGGGGCTGGACGTCGTCGGCTTCTACCACTCCCACCCGCGTGGGCCGCTCGAGCCGAGCGAGGTGGACGCCCGCCGGGCGGCCTGGCCGGGCTACTCGTATCTCATCGTCTCGCTCGCCGAGGTGCCGCCGGCGGTCGGCAGCTGGCGGTGGACGGGCGAGACGTTCCGCGAGGAGGTGGTCAGGGACCGCTGAGGCGGGAACGAAACGGCTATTCCCGTCGGGCCGCCACGACCACGCATGAGCATCCAGGTCGCGGTCAACGGCTACGGCACCATCGGGAAGCGGGTCGCCGACGCGGTGACGCTCCAGCCGGACATGGAGCTCGTCGGCGTCGCCAAGACCAGCCCCAACCACGAGGCGGAGCTGGCCGTCGAGAACGGCTACCCGCTGTACGCGGCCGTCGAGGAGCGCATCGAGCTGTTCGACGAGGCGGGCATCGAGCTGGCGGGCACCGTCGACGAGCTGGTCGAGGCCGCCGACGTCGTCGTCGACGCCTGCCCGTCCGGAATCGGCGCCGAGAACAAGTCGCTGTACGAGGCCCACGACACGCCCGCGCTGTACCAGGGCGGCGAGGACGACGACCTCGTGGACGTCTCGTTCAACGCCCGGGGTAACTTCGCGGAGGCGGAGGGCGCCGACCACGTCCGGGTCGTCTCCTGCAACACGACAGGGCTCTCGCGGCTGCTGGCGCCGCTGGAGGAGGCCTACGGCATCGAGAAGGCGCGCGTGACGCTGGTCCGGCGCGGCGGCGACCCCGCCCAGACCGGCCGCGGCCCCATCAACGACATCCTGCCGGACCCGGTGACGCTGCCCTCCCACCACGGCCCCGACCTCAACACGGTCTTCCCCGACCTGGACATCGACACGCTCGGGCTGAAGGTGCCGGCGACGCTGATGCACACCCATTCGGTCAACGTCACGCTCGAGGAGCGACCGGACGCCGACGCCGTCGTCGACCTGCTCGACGAGCAGGACCGGACCTTCCTCGTCCCGCCGGAGTACGGCATTGACGGCGCCGGCGCGCTCAAGGAGTTCGCCATGGACCGCGACCGGCCCCGGGCCGACGTCTGGGAGAACTGCATCTGGGCGGAGTCGGTCACCGTCGAGGACCGCGACCTCTACCTGTTCCAGGCCATCCACCAGGAGTCCGACGTCGTCCCCGAGAACGTCGACGCCATCCGCGCGGTGCTGGGGGCCGCCGACGCCGCCGAGTCCATCGGACGGACCAACGAGGCGATGGGCGTCGGGTTCTGAGCCCCGGGTCCGGCAGAATGTCGTTGATGGGGCCGCGGCCGGTCTGGGCGGGGTCGC
This sequence comes from Halobacteriales archaeon QH_10_70_21, assembly GCA_003021325.1. Next base: position 1,513 of record PXQM01000088.1, on the reverse strand, counting down.
CGCCGCTCTCGCGGCTGTCGGTGGCGACCGTCGGGCAGGCGATGACGTTCGACGACGGGAAGGCGCGCCGCGAACTGGGCTACGAGAGACGGGTCTCGAGGGCGGCGGGGCTCGTGGAGCTACGGCGGACGGACGGCGTCGGCTGCGGCTCTACGGGGGATCAGCCCCGGGCGGCGATCGTGTCGAACGCCGTGGGGTTCTCCCAGAGTTCGTGGAGCGTGCCGGCGGCCAGAAAGCGGGTTGGTGCGGCGACCCACTCGGTGGTCACCGAGGCCGTGGGGGCGGGGGCGTCGGCCTCGAACCACCACGCCACGTAACGGCCGTCGTCGAGGCGGGCGGTGGGGTACGCCTCGGTCTCGACGAGGATGTCGATGCGGGTGTTCGACTCGACGGCTGGGCGCTCCTCGGCGGCGTCGAAACTCACCTCGATGGGGACGCCCTCGTCGTCCGCGTCGGGCTGACGCGTCGGCGACATTGTCTGGTCCGGGAGTTGACGGTCGACCCACTAAAAGCCCAGTCGGTCAGGCGTCTGACGCCGCCGTATCGAGCGGTGCTCTCGACCGAAGGCTTTTGCCGGCCACATCCGTACTTATGTACATGCGCCGGGACGACCGCGACGACCCCTTCGACGACATTTTCAGCGAAATCGAACGCATGATGGAGGAGATGACCGGCGGCGTGAACGCGGGGGACGCAGGGTTCGGCGGCGACGCACACGTATCCGTCTACGAGGCCGACGAGATGGTCCGCGTCGTCGCGGACATGCCCAGTGTCCGGAAGGAGGACATCGATATCAAGTGCGACGGCCGGTACGTCACCATCTCCGCGTCGACGGACGTCAGCGACTACAAGGAGCGCATCGAGCTGCCGACCCGGGTCGACGAGCACTCGGCGTCGGCGACGTTCAAGAACGGCGTCCTCGAAATCGAGTTCGACCGCGCCGACCGGTCGGCGAACATCGATTTCTCCTGAGCCGCGCCGACGGGGCGTCGAGCGTCGCCCGCTCGTCGGGGGCGACTCGGACCGTGAATCCTCGGCCACCGTTATGTGCCCGTTCGGTCAACGACGGGCACGCATGATGAGGAGTTAACCCGGGCCCGAGGAGACCCTGGCAGGTCGGACCGAGCCCGCCGACGCCACCGAGACTCCCGTCCGCGTGCTGCGCCTGGACGACGACTCGTTTCTGCACCTCTCCAAGCGGATGCTGGAGTCCAAACACGACGTGCGCGTCGTCCACGAGACGGTCCGCAAGCGGTACCCCGACCTCCCCTTTATGCTCTTCACCGGCAAGGGCAGCGAGGAGGTGGCGGGCGAGGCCATCAGCGCGGGCGTCACCGACTACATCCGGAAGGGACCGGACACCGAGCGGTTCACGGTCCTGGCAACCCGCATCACCAACGCCGTCGAGCGGTACCGCGCACGGAAGCAGGCGGCGGCGTCGACCAGGCGGCTCCGGCGCATCCACGAGCGCATCGACGACGGGTGGGAGTTCACCTACGTCAGCCGGCAGGGC
>PXQM01000087.1 GCA_003021325.1 Halobacteriales archaeon QH_10_70_21 | reverse complement strand
GAATCCCTGCCGACGCGTTTCTGCGACGAACGACCCGCCGGACGGCACGTCAGCGGGTCACGTCGACGACAGACAGGGAGTCGTCGACCGACCCCTCGACGGTCTCGCCGTCGAGTTCGACCGTGACGCAGAACAGGTCGGCGTCCGGGTCGGCGGCCACGTCGACGGGGTCGTAGAACTCCGGCGCCCACAGCGGCCGGGTCCGGACATCGGTGCCGTGCTCGTGGTAGAACGCCGCCACGGTCGGGTGCCGGACGAACGCGACGATGACCGGAATCGAGACCTGGACGCCGCACCGCGAACACCGTGCCGAGACCTCCGGCAGTCCGTCGAACGGTTCGACCGACGCGGCCACGTCGACCGGTGCGTAGCAGAACGGACAGACGCCCTCGACGGTCTTCGCCAGGTCGTGGCGGGTCTTCAGCGTCCAGACGTCGATGACCGCGGCCAGCGAGCGGTCCGCGACGGCCCCCGGCGCCAGCGCGTTCTGGAACGGGTGGTCGTTGCGGCAGGCGACCCGGAGCCCCCAGCCGGTAGCCGCCGTCGCCCTTCGTGACGAACCGACCGCGGAGCTTCGAGAGGTGGTAGTTGAAGTTCCCCGAATCGCGGACGCCGACCCGGCGCCGCAACTCCGAGAAGCCGAGCGCCGGGTCCCCGGGCGACTCCCGGAGCCGCTCGGCGAGGGCCTCGAGAATCCGCCGCCGGGTCTCGTTGCCGAGCACGTCGAACCCGCCTCCCCTCGACGGCCCGTTCTGGCCCGACATGGTGGTGCACTGGGTTCGAGCTCTCACAAGTGCTTCGGTGTTCGCGGTCTTTTCGGGGCCTGAGGTACCGCCTCTGTCACGTCATGTTAGAAAAAATACTGCAATTCAGTGCTGGATAGCTGTATTGACTCCCGGGACGAAGCATTGGCTACGATGGTGTCACTATCGAAACGTTCGATGCGTCCGTCCGGAGGCGTTCCCCTCGCGGGCGGCGTGCTCGTCGTCGTCAGTATCGCCTCGAGCGTCCTCGCGATGGGGGCGCTCCCGGAGACGATGCGAATCCACTGGACGCTCGGTGCCGGCCCCTACTACGGCCCCGAGTTCGCGCCGACTGCGGCCGTTCTGGTGCTGTTCCCGGTGCTGGTCGCGGCGCTGTTCGTCGGTGGCCGCCTGCTGGGCGCACTCCTCGACGGGACCGCCGAGTTCGAGGCGATGCGGCCGTACTACGAGCGGGGTGCGGTGCTGACGCTCGCTGCGGTCGTCGCCGTCCAGTTCCTGGTCGTCTGGCTCAACCTGCCGTGACGATGCTGGGGGTACTCCTTCGGCTCCGGCGGGCCGGTGGTCTGGTCCTGCGGGGGCGCACCGACGGGCGACTCCGGGCGACGTGGCGCGTCGCCGTGCCGATACTGCTCGCCTTCGTCGGGATCACTGCGCTGGGTCTCGCAGTCGTGCGAACGGCCGACGCGGGGGCGCTCGGGCAGGCCGTCACGGGCCACCTCCTCAGCGCCGCCGTGGTGACCGGCGTCCTCGTCCTGTCGGCGCGGGTACTGGACGACCGCAACGTCACCGATTACGGCCTCGACGTCGACCGACGGTGGGTGTTCGAGTTCGCCGGCGGGGCCGCACTGGGCACGGCACTGGTCGGCGCGACGCTAGTCGTCGGATACCTTGCCGGCTGGGTGCGGGTCGTCGAAACGTTCTCGAGCGGCGACGCCGGGGCACTCGTTCCCTGGCTCGCGCTGTTCGCCGTCGGGTGGCTCTGCGTCGGCTACTGGGAGGAGGTCCTCTTCCGGGGTATCTTCATCACGAACGCCGTCGAGGGACTCTCGGCGCGGTCGCTGTCCCCCCGGGCGACCCTGGCCAGCGGCTGGCTCGCCAGCGCCGTCGTCTTCGGTGTCGTACATGTGCCGTTCGGCAGCGTTCCCGGCCAGGCGAACCCGGTCTCGAAGCTGGCCTTCTGGGTGCTGATGGGCGGGTTGCTCGGCCTCGGCTACGTCATCACGGGCCGGCTCGCGCTCCCGATCGGGCTCCACGCCGCCTACGACCTCGCCGCCAACAACGTCTTCTACGCCGTGCCGGCGGAGGGCGTCCTGCTGCCCACGCTGGTCCGGAGCGAAATCGTCGCCGGGGGGCTGCTGAATCCCACCGCCGGGATTCCCGGCGTTCTCGTCGTGCTGTGTGGGTACGTGGTGCTGGCGGGCTGGTGGCACCTCGGCGACGGGGACCTCGAGGTGCCGCGCTCTCGGACCACAGGCCCGTCGGGAACTGCGGACTGAGTAGTGCTCACTCGAGGTACTCGACGACCGTCTCGCTCACGGCGTCCGGTCGCTCCTGGTGGACGAAGTGACCGGCGTCGGGGACGCGGACGACGCGACAGTCGTCGATTATCTCGTCGGCGTGCGCGAACAGCTCCGGGCCGATGCAGCCGTCCCGGTCGCCGTAGACGACGAGCGTCGGGGTCCGGACCGGCGGCACGTCGTCGATGGAGGGCGGGTCCAGACGGAGGAGCGACCCGACGAGTGATTCCACCTGCGGGCGGACGGTATCGCGGTAATACTGGAGCGCGTTGTCGACGGTGTCGCCGGTCCGGAAGGTCTCCTTGACCGAATCGACACGCTCGTCGGGGTAGTCCCACCCCGGGCTCCAGGTTCCCCACAGGAAGTCGACGAGCGCGAAGTCACGCCACCGGAGCGCACGCTCCGGCACGTCGGAGAGCTGGAAGAACCACATGTACCAGCTCCGGAGCAACTGGCGGGGGTGCTCGAGGAGGAGCGCCTCGAACCCCGGCGGGACGGCGAGCGTCACCAGCCGCTCGAAGGCGTCCGGGTCGGCGCGGTCGGCGGCGTAGGCGGCGACCGCGCCCCAGTCGTGCCCGACGAGGACGGGCTCGCCCGCGAGGTCGAGCTCCTCGGCCAGTGCGTCCGCGAGCTCGATAGCGTCGCGGCCGAGCGTCCCCGCGGTGTAGTCCCCGTCCGGTGCGGAGTCCGTCGGCGCGTAGCCGCGCGTCGAGGGCGCGACGGCGGTGAACCCGGCGTCGGCGAGCCGCCGGAGTAGCGGGTCTATCGAGCCGGCGTTGTCGGGGAAGCCGTGCAGACAGAGCGCCAGCCGGTCGCCGTCGCCCGCGCGGCGGCAGGCGAACGCGAGGCCGTTGGCCTCGACGGTGAAGCGGTCGGGGTCGTCCGGGTCGTCGCTCATATCGGCCACCTCGTGCGCCCGGGATTTAACGATGCGCCGGTGGTCCGGCCGACCCGAACCGGACACGAACCCCGGGGGCTACTCTCTGGAGTCCCACCGGAGGACGACGCCACCGGACTCGCGGTCACCGCCCAGCAGCGCGGGCCGTTCGACGGTCGTCACGTCGACGCGGGCCTCGTCCGGCGGCGGTAACCGGACGACCGCGTCGCCGGTCTCGAGCGTGACCTCGGCACCGTCGTCGAACGAGCCCTGGAGGGTCTCGAGCGGTTCCACGAACCGCGCGTCGATCTGTCCCGGGTCGCTCCCGGGGTGCTCGCCCCAGGCGATGTCCTCGACGTCCTCTGAACGGCCGGCGAGGACGGCGTTGACGGCCGCGCCGAACAGCAGGACTAGACCACCGAAGTAGAACCAGGTGATGAGCAGGATGATGGCGCCGACGATGCCGTAGGAGGTCGCGCTGCTCGAGACCGTGTACAGCCGGAACCCGTGGCTCAGGACGGTCCAGCCGGCACCGGCGACGAGCGTCCCCGGGACGACCTCCCTGACGGAGACGTCCTCGTCCGGAAAGACGTAGTACACCGGGAACAGCGCGACGCCGATGCCGAGGACCGAGAGGAGCGGGCGGAGGACGACGTCGGCGACCCCGAAGGAGGGAACGCCGACGAACGCGACAGCGAACAGCGCGACGCCGATGGCCAGGAACACGACGACGGCGTCGTCAATCTGGTCGAGGAACGTGTTCTGGGCCTCCGACTCGTAGATGTCCGAGAACGCCTGTTCGAGTCCGCGAAAGATGCGGAGCGCCCCCCACACCAGCACCGCGACGGAGAGCAGAGAGAGGCCGGCACTGTCGGTCGCGTTCCTGGCTGCGAGGACCAGCACGTCCGCGATGGAACGGGCGGAGTCACCGGACGTCGACGCCGCCGGCGTGATGGTAGCGACGAGCGCCTCGACGACGCGGGTTGCCAGCGCCTCGCCCCCGACGGTCGTGACCAGGAACAGCGACAGCAGCAGGAACGGCAACAGGGAGACGAAGGCGTGATACGCGATACTCCCGGCCATGAAGGTGAGGTTCTCCTCACGGACCTCGACGATGACGGCTCGCGTGACCTCTTTCCCGCGCGCGCTAACCCGGCGCGCTCGGGACGGTATCGAATCCATGTTCGGAGGTGCGCCTCGAACGCGGATAGACCTCCCGGTGGACGCCACCTGTGGGGGCAGGTGGGGCCCGTCCGGACCGAACGGTACACGGAGACGGCCGGAACCGGATCGTGAGGGCGCAGCGTCCATCGATGCGGACAGTTAAGCACGCCGCGCGCAAAGCGACCGGCATGACGGTCGTGGCACTCCTGAGCGTCGCACCAGTCATCGAGGACAGCATGGCGGGCGAGGTCGCCAAGGCGGTGGCGGCGCTCGACGACTTCGACGTGGCCTACGAGACGAACCCGATGGGGACGGTCATCGAGGCCGAGGACGTCGACACGCTGCTCGCGGCGGTCGGCGCAGCGCACAAGGCCGTCGACGGCGACCGGGTGAGCACGTTCCTCAAGATAGACGACAAGCGGACCCGGGAGTTCGACGCCAACGAGAAGGTCGAGGCCGTCGAGCGGGAACTGGGTCGAGAACCGGTTCGAGAGCGGTAAACGACGGCTTCGCGCCCGTCGCCACGGACAAGGAAAAGGCATATCCCCGGCCCACCATACCTTCGAGCATGAGCACGCCCCCTGGCGAGTACTACACCGAGGAACGGTGGAACAACTGGCTCGATAGGCTTCGCGAGGAGGACATCGACCCGGAGAACGAGGACTCGGCGCGCCTGCTTTTGAACCTGCAGGACGACACCGCCATCGCCGTCGCCAAGATCGTCGCGGAGTACGACGAGGGCGAACTCGGCGAGGAGCCGGCCCTGGAGGAGCTGGCCGAGATCCGCGACATCGTGCTCTCTGAGGTCGAGTTCGACGACGAGGAGAAGCTGATGCTGATAGACGGCGTCCAGACCTCGCTGGTCTGCGTCTTCTACGCGGCCGAGGAGTACGTCGCCGGGGGGGCCGCCGAGGACGGGACCGTCGAGGAGTTCGTCCGCGCCGCTGCGGACGCCGAGGCCGAGGACGACCTCGACAGCGCCCTGGCCTACTGCGCCAAGGCCGGAACGCGCCTCTTCGAGGGCGAGGACATCGACATGGACGTCGCCAAGGATATCGACTACGGCCTGGTCGCCGAGTGGGTCAACGGCCTCGACTCGCTGGGGACCGCGCTGGCCGACCCCGAGGTCATCGACGAAGACGACGAGTGATTCGGACAGTAAACTTTTATAAGCCAGTGTCATTCATAGTGGTATGAATTTCGCTGACGACGAGCGCGCTCAATCCGTCGTCATCGGTTCACTTCTTGTATTCACAATACTGGTCCTCTCGTTTTCGGCTTACCAGGCTGTCAGTGTTCCGAACCAGAACCTTCAGGTCGAGTCGGAGCACTATCAGGATGTTGAGAGCCAGTTCTCCCAGGTTCGCTCGAACATCATCAACGCCATCGGCAGTAACGAGACACGGTCGACGGCCATCGATCTCGGGGCCCGGTACCCGTCCCGGGTAATCGCATTGAACCCCCCCCCTGCAGCTGGACGGCTCGAAACGACCGACCCGGGCAACGTCTTCGTCTCCGAAGGGGG
>PXQM01000086.1:2492-7013 GCA_003021325.1 Halobacteriales archaeon QH_10_70_21 | reverse complement strand
TAAAGCCTCTGCATAGGCTTCCGAGAGGTCGGACCGACCGACGTGCTGGAGACGCTCTGGTCGGTCGAAATCAACGCCAAGACCCGCAACCTCTGGGCGTTCAAGCAGTTTACCGAACGGCTGGCCTGTACCGCCGAGGAGTACGGTATCGCGGTCGAGGTGCGGTCGGAGGCGTGGACGGGTCAGGAGCGTCCACGGTGCGGGTCGACAGGTCGGACGACACGGCACGGGGACACGCTCATCTGTCCATGTGGGTTCGAGGGGAACGCCGACCTCACAGCCTCGGAAACGCTCCTGAAGCGGCACACAGAGCAGGCAGGCCGATGGTACGGCCCGTGCGGTTCCAGTGGGACGACCACATCCGGTCGGAGTCACCACGCTCTCTCGAAAGGGCAACTCCCGAAGAACAGCGCACAGACCCGAGTACCGTCCACCACAACGGGAATGTTGCCTCCGGGGAATCGTAGACCGGCTGAGACTCCTACGGAGGACCCCGCGCCGCGAACGGCGCGGAGGATGTCATCGGGTCTCCATCTCGCGTTCCAGCTCGCGGAGCTGCTCGACCCGCTTTTCGGTCGGCGGGTGCGTCCGCGCGAGTCGTCCGATGAACCCCTTCGAGATGGGGATAATGAAGAAGGCGTTCATCTCGGCCTGCTCGCGGAGGTCCTCCTCGGGGACGCGGTCCATCCGTCCCGAGATGGTCACCAGCGCCGACGCCAGCGCCGAGGGCTTGCCGGTGATGGTCGCGGCCCCGCGGTCGGCGGCGAACTCCCGGTAGCGCGACAGCGTCCGGATGAGCAGGAACGAGACCACCCAGACGACGAGCGAGACGAGGATGGCGACGATGACCGGCGCGCCGTTGCGGTTGCGGCCGCCGAAGAACCACCCCCACCGGACGATGAGGAACGCGATGGTCGAGAGGAACGACGCGATGGTCATCACCGCCACGTCGCGGTTCTTGACGTGGGCGAGCTCGTGGGCCAGAACGCCCTCGAGTTCCTCGTCGTCGAGCGCGTCCAGCAGGCCGGTCGTCACGCAGACGACGGCGTTGCCGGGCGAGCGACCCGTCGCGAAGGCGTTGGGCGTGCGGCTGTCGGCGACCGCGATGTCGGGCTTCGGCAGGTCCGCCTGCTGTGCGAGCCGCCCGACCCGGTCGTGCAAGCGCGGGTACTCCGACGGCTCGACCCGTTTCGCCCCCATCGACCGCAGCGCGAGCCTGTCGCTGAAGAAGTACTGCACCAGGGAGAACGACCCCAGCAGGACGACCGGGACCAGCAGGTTCCCGAAGTACAGCGTCAGCACGCCGACGAAGGCGACGTAGAGCCCGAACAGGAGGAACATCGTAAATCCCATCCGGAGGCGGAGCCCCCAGTCCGGTTTCCAGTCCATACGCGGGACTTCGGTCCGGACGGGGTTAAATCTCGCGCGGGCTCATACTGCCGGTACGTGAAGATTCGTTCGGGATATCCGACGGCAGCGGTCTACAACCCCTGGATCGGAGCATCCCGGTTTGAGGCAGTTACAGCCGGCAGTATCAGTACCCCGCCACCGTCCCGTCCTTTCGGGGTTCGGTCGCGCCCGACAGCGTCCCGTCGTGGGCCCGGACCACCTGGGCGCCGCCGAACATCGCCGGCCGCAGGACCTCGAGGTCGTGGCCCCGCCGCAGGAGGCCGTGCTGGACCTCGGTCGGGGTCCGGCCCTCGACGGCCAGCCGGCCGTCCTCGCGGTAGCGCCACCGCGGCCGGTCCAGCGCCGCCTGCAGCGACAGGTCGTCGTCGAGCATCCCGACGAGCGTCTGGAGGTGGCCCTGCGGCTGCATGTACCCGCCCATGACGCCGAACGCCGACCAGTCGTCGGCCCCGCGGCACAGGAGGCCGGGGATGAGCGTGTGGAACGGCCGCTTTCCGGGCTCGAGGCGGTTGGGGTGGTCGTCGTCCAGCGAGAAGGAGGCGCCGCGGTTCTGCAGGGCGATACCGGTGTCGCCGGCGACGAGCCCGCTGCCGAAGCCGGCGAACCGGGAGTTGATGTACGAGACGACGTTGCCCTCGTCGTCGGCGACGCACAGCAGGACGGTGTCGGCGTCCTCGGCGTTCGCGTCCGGGACTCCGAAGGAGACGTCCGAGGCCTCCGGGCCGATACCAGCGGCGCGCTCTGCAGCCCACTCCTCGGCGGCCAGCGGCGGCACGTCCTCGTACTTCGGGTCGGTGATGTAGCGGTGGCCGTCGTGGAACGCCCGCTTCATCGCCTCGGCGAGGTAGTGGACCCGCTCGGCGGAGCCGGCCGGGTGGTCGGCGGCGCCGACCTCGCTCGCGACGTTCAGCGCCTCCAGCGCGATGAGGCCCTGGTTGTTCGGCGGCAGTTCGTACACCTCACAGCCGGCGTAGGTCGTCGAGACCGGGTCGGGGTACTCGACCTCGAAGTCGGCGAGGTCCTCGACGGCCAGGACCCCGCCGGCCTCCTGTACCTCCGTGGCGATGGCCTCGGCGATGTGGCCCTCGTAGACGACGTCGGCGCCCTCGTCGGCGATGGCCCGCATCGACTCGCCGAGGTCCTCGAGCCGGACGGTCTCGCCGGGCTCGGGGGCGCGCTCGCCGTCGACGAGGTAGGCCGCCCGGGCGTTGGCGTCGTCGAACAGGGCCTCGCCGTGCTGCCAGGCGTCGGCGATGACCTCCGTCACCGGATACCCATCGATGGCGTACTCGATGGCCGGCTCGAGGACGTCGCCGAGGGTCAGCCGCCCGAACTCCCGGACGGTGGCCTCCCAGCCCCGCGCCGTGCCGGGGACGGTGACGGTGTGCGGGCCGACCTCCGGCATCGACGCCGCGCCGGGGTCGACCCCCTGGTCGTCGGCGACGGCCTCTCGGACCCGCTCGCGGGTCGCGGCCGCCGGCGCGCCGCCGCAGGCGCGCATCGCGCCGACCTCGCCGTCGGCGTCCCGGTACAGCATGAACACGTCGCCGCCCAGCCCCGTCGAGGTGGGTTCGGTGACGTTCAGCGCCGCTGCGGTGGCGACGGCGGCGTCGAAGGCGTTGCCGCCGTCGCGGAGCGTCCGGACGCCCGCCTGTGCAGCGAGCGGCTGGCTCGTCGCGACCGCGCCGTTCGGCGCGCGGACCGTCGACCGCCGGGACACGAACTCGTCGACCGTGCGTGACATACCGGCTCTGGGGGCGGCGGCGACATAGGACCGGCGACTCGCCGCCCGCCGTTTCACTCTCACCTGCGTGTTGATGACCGCCGACCGGCGGCCATCCCGAGTACCGGGAGCTCCTGGACACGAAGACTGGCGAGCGGGTCCCGTGGGGGGCCGTCGAGCTCCGATGAGTCCCTGGGAGGCGCTCTACGTCCGCCTCGGGGCCGTGCTCCTGGCGGCGGCCGTCCCGCTGTGGCCGTCGCCATCGTCGCGCTCGTCGAGGCGCTCGTCGCCGTCCCCGCGGTCGCGGTGGGAGCGACCGCCGTGCGGCCGACCGAGGCGGTCGCCGCCGTCGCCGCCTGCCGGCTCGCGGCGCGGCTCTACCGTCTCGACGTCGGCCCGAGGCGTGGGTGAAACGACCGTTTGACATTTCAGAAGGCAGACCCCCGTCCCCCGCCACCCTCCGTCCATGAACGTGTCGCGACGGACGCTGCTCGGGACCGCAGGTGCTCTCGCCGTCGGCACCGCCGGCTGTACGGACAGTCCCGTCGACGCGGACGGCGGGCCGACCGGCACCGAAACTGCCCGCGACCTGCCCGAGAACTGTCCCACCTCGCAGGACCTCGGCGTCGAGTGGCCAGCGGAACTGGACGCCGCAGCCGCCGAATCGTTCCTCGAGGCCTACGAGAACGCCTACTACCGCGAGGTCGTCGTCGACTACGAGCCCGAGTCGCGGGTCGACGAGTACGGCCTCGAGGCGGGCGTCACGGACGGACCGACCGCGGTCGAGGACGGCTACGAGGTCGCCCTCTCCGGGAGCGGCGGCGTCTACCGGCCGACGCTGCACCTGTCGGCGACGACCGCCGAGCCGCCGCCGGCCGCCGACACCGTCCCCGTCGGCGAGGTCGACGACGGGAGGCTCCGGGACCTCCTGGAGACGGCCGCCGCAGAGGGCGAGGCCGAGCACCACGTCGAACCGCCGGGCCGGACGGTCGACCGCTACATCGAGCTGGTCGCGTCGCTGTCCGGGGACTTCGAGCCGCTTGAGGCGCCCGGCGACTCCGGGACCGCGTACTTCGACGTCGACGGCACGGGCGTCGAACTCGTCGTTCAGGCGGACAGTTTCCACGGCGACTACTGGTGGGAGGCTCGCTACTACGTCGACGAGCACGTCGTCCGGCGTGTCGACGACGCCGAGGGCGACCCTCGCGAGAACGGCGACCTGCTGGAGTGTCGCGAGGCGGCGTGACTGGGCAAGGTGTGGCCGCGCAGGACCCGCCTCGCGAGTGAATACTCATACTGCCGGCTGTAATTACGTGAATATGTGTTCCAGCTGTTCGACGGCAGTAGGTCTGAGAACCCCGGATTCCAGCACCCCCGCTTCAGATAGT
>PXQM01000086.1:0-2325 GCA_003021325.1 Halobacteriales archaeon QH_10_70_21 | reverse complement strand
ATCGCCGACCGTACGGCGACGACCGATACGGCCGGGACGACGAGTGGGCCGAGGAGCTGCCCGACCTCGGCGAGAACGGGTAGATGGCCTACGCACAGGGGAGCGTCGTCCTGGCGCCGGCGTCGTTCGGGGGCGGCCGTCGACCGTACCTGGTCGTCTCCAACGAGGACCGACCGTCCTTCGGCGACGAGTACACCGTCGCCGTCATCACGACGACGCCGCGCGAAGCGGCCGTCGAGCTGACCGCCGAGTCGTTCGTCGAGGGGCGCCTCGACCGCTATCCGAGTTACGTCAACCCCTGGTCGCTCCGCGTCTTCCGGCACGACGACGTCGACCGCCGGGTCGGCCAACTGGACGGGTCGGCGATGGAGGCCGTCGTCGACGGCATCGACGAGTTCGTCCGTCCCGTCGCGTGACGCGCCGTTTAAACGCCTCCGCCGACTACGACCGCCAATGAGTACCGGGTCCGGGTCTGGCGAGTTCTGTCCGCGCTGCGGCGACGCCATCGAGCGACCGCCGGCGGCCGAGTTGCCGGGCGGCGGCCCCACCGACCCCGACGCCGTGCTGTGCGACGAGTGCTACTTCGAGGAGTTCGACCTCGTGGACGCGCCCGAGCGCATCGAGGTCCGGGTCTGCAGCCAGTGCGGCGCCCTCCACCGGGGCAACCGCTGGGTCGACGTCGGCGCCCGCGACTACACCGACATCGCGGTCGAGGAGACCGCCGACCGGCTGGGCGTCCACGTCGACGCCCGCGAGGTCGACTGGGGCGTCGAGCCCGAGCAGGTCGACGAGAACACCATCCGGATGCGCTGCCTGTTCACCGGCGTGGTCCGGGCGACGCCGGTCTCCGAGGAGGTGACCGTCCCGGTGTACGTCGCCCGCGAGACCTGCGACCGGTGCGGTCGCATCGCCGGCGACTACTACTCGGCGGTCGTCCAGGTCCGGGGGACCGACCGGACGCCGACGACCGAGGAGGCCGACCGCGCCGTCGCGATCGCCGAGGCCTACATCGCCGACCGCGAGTCGAAGGGCGACCGCAACGCCTTCATCACCGAGACCACCCGCACGGAGGACGGCGTCGACATGAAGATATCGACCAACCAGATGGGCGGCGGTATCGCCCAGCGCATCGTCCGCGAGCTGGGCGGGTCGGTCTCGGAGGCGCCGACGCTGGTCACCGAGGACGGCGACGGCAACGAGGTCTACCGGGTGACGTTCACGGTCCGGCTGCCGCCGTACACGGCCGGCGACGTCATCGACCTCGGCGACGGCGACGGCCCGGTGCTGGTGACCAGCGCCCACGGCAACCTGAAGGGACGCCGGCTCTCGAGCGGCGACCGCTACGAGGCCGACTTCGAGGAGGGCATCGACCCCGACGCCCGGAAGCTCGGCGAGCGCGACGACGCCGAGCGGACGACGCTCGTCGCCGTCGAGGACGACCACGCCGTCCAGGTGCTGGACCCCGAGACCTTCGAGTCCAAGACGGTCCCGCGGCCGGACTACCTCGACCCCGACGCCGACGAGGTGCCGGTCATTAAACACCGGAACGGCCTGCACGTCCTGCCCCCGGAGTGAGCGATGCCGGACGCCGACGCGGACCTCGCCGCCCTCGTCGCCAAGCCGCGAGCCGAGGCTGTCATCGAGGCGCTGCGGGCCGAGGGCGTCTACGACCCCACCCGGAGCGTCGACGCCTACGACGACGACCGGGTCGCGATTCCGGTCGTCGAGCCGCCGGCGGGGACCGCCGTCGCGGCGACCGAACCCGTCGACCTCCCGCTCCGGGAGCGCGGCCTCGAGGACGTCCTCGTCGAGCGGGGCTTCTCGCCGGCCGAGATAGCGGCTGCTCCCGGCTCGTGGGCCGTCGTCGGTAGCGTCGTCCTCGTGGACTTCGGGGACGTCTCCGCCGACGACGCCCTCCCCGAAGAGCGCCGCGAGGCCGTCGGCGAGGCGCTGCTCGAGCTACACGGCAACGCCGACACGGTGCTGGCCCGCGGCGGCATCTCGGGGACGCGGCGGGACCCCGCGACAGAGGTGGTCGCCGGGACCGGCGAGACCGAGACCGTCCACGTCGAGCACGGGACGCGGTACGCAATGGACCTCTCGACGGTGATGTTCTCGCCGGGCAACAAGGCCGAGCGGGCCCGGATGGGCGAGGTCGTCGAGCCGGGCGAGCGGGTCTTCGACATGTTCGCCGGTATCGGCTACTTCGCGCTGCCGATGGCGCGGGCCGGCGCCGAGGTGACCGCCGCCGAACTCGACCCCGACGCCTACCGGTTCCTCGTCGAGAACGCGCAGCTGAACGGGGTCACAGACCGCCTCCGGTCG
>PXQM01000085.1:8163-9809 GCA_003021325.1 Halobacteriales archaeon QH_10_70_21 | reverse complement strand
CGGAGCTGGCCGGCGACTTTGATGAGCTGTCCTTTGGACTTGTTCTCGAGGTCGTCGTCTGTCAGTTCTACGTTGTCGGATTCGTCGATTGATTCGGGCATGGTTATCGTTCTACTCCATTACCGCTCCGGGCGTCGACAGCCGTCGCTGGGCGTGAGGCCGTCGCCGTACAAGCAGGGTTTCCTGTCATTCTGGTCGGCTGACGATGCTGCCGAACGCCGGACGCGTTCTGGTGGTAGACTGTACTCCTTTGCTCTATATAAAAATTGTGGAGGGTGACCCCCGTGAAAACAGTTACCAACCGGCCCGAAACGCCTGGTTACGCGTTCACACGCGACGGTACGGTGAATATAAAGCGACCTCGCACTGCGGGGCGACTGACGGTGCCGACGGGAACGAGGTCGTCGCCAACGGACGGCCTCAAGTGCCCCGGCGGCGAGGGGCAGCACATGAACCAGCGCGTGCACGCGAGCGGTCACGAAAACGTGTCCGCGACCCACGGCAGCACCTTCGAGGTGACGAGCGACGACTGGCTCACCCCAGCCGGCGACTGCATCCTCGCCGTCGAGGCCGACGCCGTCCCGGCGGCGTTCGACGACGACTTCGTCGCCGCCTGCCGGTCACGCGACGCGACCGTCACGGCGACGCTCCGCGCCGGCGGCCACGAGACTGTCGTCGAGGGCCGCGGCCACCCCGACCTCACCTTCGACGACGACCGGAGCATGGTCGCCCGCACGAGCACCTACGTCGACGACCGGACCGTGATGGTCTGGCCGACGGCGCCGACCTCGAGGTCGTCCTCCGGGTGGCCTGACCGCAGCGAGCGGGCTAGGCGTTCGCCACCGTACACTCGACGTTCGCGAACGTGGCCCCGCTCTCGACCTCGTCGACGGCCACGGACCCGACGTCGAAGCCGGCCCCCGTGAGCATCTCGCGTGCACGCTCGACCGAGAGCCGGTACTCGACGGTCGCCGTGCCCCACTTCTCGACCTCGAGGCGGCCGTCGCCGAGTTTGAAGCCGACCCGCGCCACCCCGCCGGGGCGGAGGACGCGCTCGAACTCCCCGAGCGCCGTGGCCATGCCCTCGTAGGGGACGAAGAACACCGAGGCCGGACACCAGACGCCGTCGAAGCTGTTCGCCGGAAAGCCGAGCGCCCGGAGGTCCATCCGGAGGTACCGCCCCGGACGGTGTTTCCGTGCGTACTCGACCATGCCAGCCGCGAGGTCGACCCCCACGGGGTCGAGGCCCTGCTCGGCGAAGTAGGCGGCGTCCCGCCCCGGTCCACACCCGGCGTCGAGCACCGCCGGCCCGTCCAGGTGCTCGACGAACGACTCCAGCATCTCGCGGAAGGCGTCCGGTAGCTCGTCGAGTTGCGTCCGCTTGTCGAACTCGCTGGCCACCCGACCGTAGACCTCAGCCGGCGGTTCTGGCATCGCCGCCCGCTTCGGGTGACCTCCGGAAGAACCTTCCGCCAGCCAGCGGTCTCTCCGGGCCGGGAGTCATTTGTCGGCAGCGCCCCACGGCCTCGACATCAGCGAGGAACCTGCCGAGAACATCTCGGGCGGAGCGGCGGGCGGGGGCGTGGCCGCCGACTTCGACCCCGCGACGGCCGACACCCGCGCCGAGCACGTCGTCGACCGCCTGG
>PXQM01000085.1:0-7990 GCA_003021325.1 Halobacteriales archaeon QH_10_70_21 | reverse complement strand
ATCGCCGAACTCGTCGTCGACGAGCACGGCGGTGCCGAAGGGTTCGACGAGTTCGTCACGGAGGGCGCCCCAGCCGAGGTCCGCGAGGCGCTCCTTGAGATGAATGGGGTCGGACCGAAAACCGCCGACTGCGTGCTGCTGTTCGCCGGCGGACGGGACGGCGTTTTCCCCGTCGACACTCACGTCCACCGCATCGCTCGCCGGATGGGGCTCGCCCCGCCCGGGGCCGACCACGAGACCGTCCGCGAGCACCTCGAGCGGGACGTTCCAGCCGAGAAGTGCGGCTTCGGCCACACCGCGATGATACAGTTCGGCCGCGAGTACTGCTCGGCGCGGACGCCGGCCTGCCTGGAGGACCCCGCGGCCTGCCCGATGGCCGACGTCTGTGAACAGGTCGGCGTCTACCCGGCGACCGGCGAGGTGGTCGACCCGGGCGAGGCGCCGGAGTGAACTACGCCGGCGTCGAGCAGAGGGATTCGCCCTCGTGCCACTCGTGGTCGATGTCTTCCAGCAGCAGCGCGTGGTCGAGCGCGACGGCGTCGTCGGGCAGTGCGTCGAAGTAGCTCGAGGCGACCTCCGACACCGACAGCGGCGTCACCGACCACTCGAGGGCGTCGAGGTCGAGTCGCTCGTACTCGTCGCCGCTTGCGTCCGGCGAGTAGCCGACCGACCCGGCCTCGAAGAACGCCGAGGCCGCCGCCACGGTGTCGAACACCGAGTCGTCGGGCAGTGCGTCGGTCCGTTCGCCGTCGTCGCTCCGCATCTCGACGGCGTAGCGGCCGCCGCCCTCCGAGACGTCGAACGTCGCGTGGTGGTGGACGCCGGGGAACGCCCGCCCGCCCAGCAGCGTCACGACGCGGGAGTCGGTGTCCCGTCGCGGGACGAAGACGGCGCGGTCCTCCCCGTCGACCTCGACCGCGATGCGGTGGGCGGCGTTCTCCGACCCGGCCCCGACGACCCGCGGACTCCACGTCGGGCGCAGGTCGCGCAGGCGGATGAGGCAGATGCCGCCGATGGCGTGGCCCTCGACGGCGTGCGGGCTGAACCGCTCGGGAAGGACCGCGTCCAGCGCCGCCGGGTCGACGCGGTAGTCGACGAGGATGCGGCGGTCGATGACGCCCCTGAGCGCCGGCAGCACACCGTCGACTTCGTCCGCCACCGGCAAAACCCCCGGTGTCGGGTCGAGCGCCGAGCCCCGCGCCGTGGCGCTTTTGCCCTCCGGCGCCACAGTTGCCCTGTGCTCACGAAGGACCTCCTGCGCGTCTCGCGGGCCGGCGGCGGCTACCACCCCCGCTTCACCGACCCCGACGACGAGGCGCTGGCCGGCCGCGTCCTCGGCGTCTACCAGGGACACGTCGGCGAGTCCCGCGAGCGGCTGGAGGCCGCGCTGACCGACCTCGAGCGGGCGGCCGAGGACTTCAAGCTCGTCAGGGGCTTCGCGAAGCTGCTCGAGCGGGAGGCGACCTTCGAGACGCAGGCCCCCGTGGAGCCGAAGCGTGCCCGGACGGCCGCCTTCGAGGCCGCCGAGGCAGCCGGCGGCGTCGTCACCGAGGCCGAGCGCGCGGCGGCGCTGGCGGCGGCAGCCGACCGCCTCGACGCCGACTCCGCCGACGTCGAGGCCTCGCTGTTCGCCGACCGCGATTCCGAGCAGGTCCTCGTGGCCGTCGACACCGACCACGACCCCGCGAGCCTCCGCGAGCAGTACGACCTCTCTTTGGCCCAGACCGCGCTGTTCGACGCCGTCGAGGTCCGGGTCCGCTCGTCGGATCCCAAGGCGCTGGTCTCGGCGGTCAAGCGCCTCCGACTGATGTACGAGATCCGCCGGACCGACGAGAGACGGGAGGTCGTCGTCACCGGCCCGGACGCGCTGTTCCGGCGGTCGCGGCGCTACGGCACCCGCTTCGCCCGCCTGCTGCGGACCGTCGCGGCGGCGAGCGAGTGGCACCTCGAGGCGACCGTCGACGACCGCGGCACCGAGCGCACCCTCCGGCTCGAGACGGGCGACGTCACCGTCCCGGGGACCGAGCCGGTCGCCGAACCCACCTTCGACAGCGGCGTCGAGTCCGACTTCTACGCCCGCTTCTCGTCGCTGGACCTCGACTGGGAACTGGCCCGGGAGCCCGAGCCGCTCGCGGCCGGCGAGCACGTCGTCATCCCGGACTTCGCCCTCGACTACGCCCACGCCGACTTCCGCGTCTTCTTCGAGATAATGGGCTTCTGGACGCCCGAGTACGTCGACAAGAAGCTCTCGCGGTTCGCGGACCTCGAGGACGTCGCCTTCCTCGTGGCCTACGACGAGTCGCTGGGCGTCGGCGACGACATCGAGCGCGAGGGTCACCGCGCGGTTCCCTACTCCGGGACGGTCCGGCTGAAGGACGTCCGGAACGCCCTCCGACCCTACGAGGAGCGCCTCGAGGCCGAGAGTGCCGGCGCGCTGCCGGACGAACTGGTGCCGGACGCCGACGTGACCACCATCGCGGACCTGGCCGACGAGTACGGCGTCCCCGAATCCGTCGTCGAGGACGCGGCGTTCCCCCGGCACGAACTGGTCGGGCGGACGCTCGTCCGGCCGTCCGCACTGGAGACGCTGGCCGAAGACCTCGAGGACGGGATGGCCCTCTCGGAGGCGGAGACGCTCCTGGACGGACGCGGTATCGACGACGCGAGCGCGACGCTCTCGCGGCTGGGCTACCGCGTCGAATGGGAGGGCCTCGGCGGCGGGACGGTCCGCGAGAAGTAGCGGACCGGGTCAGGAGGAGACGCCGTCGCTCGTCCAGCCCGGGTCCCGGTCCGTCCGGGCGATCAGGTCCGAGCGGCACGTCGGGCAGTAGTCGGGGACGACGGCGTCGCTCCGGGGGACGTACACCGCGCCGGCGCACTCCACGCAGGCGTCCGCGACGATGGTCACGCAGTCCGCACAGAGGTTGAAGTCGTCGGCCGTCAGCTCGCGCAGCGGGTCGAGTTGTCTGTCGAGGAGGTACTCGTCGATGACCGTCTGGCAGCTGTGGCACTGTTTCATGTCGGTGCGTCTCGCCACTCGGGGGCGCCCGGTAAGTACCTGTCTCCGGAATCGAGCCGCCGGGATGCCCTCCGGCGCGGTGCTCGGGGGGTCGTTCCGGACGCTCGTCCGCCAGGGTGCCGTGGTAACCCGACCCGCGGAAGGGTTATCGCCGAGAGCACCATACGTTTGTTTGTAATGGCAAACGGTAAGGTTGACTTCTTCAACGACACTGGCGGTTACGGTTTCATCTCGACTGACGCGGACGACGTCGACGACGACGAGGACGTGTTCTTCCACATGGAGGACGTGGGCGGTCCGGACCTCGAGGAGGGGCAGGACGTCGAGTTCGACATCGAATCATCCCCCAAGGGACCCCGCGCGACGAACCTCGTCCGCAAGTGAACTACCCCTGCCTACTCAGCGGCTAACGACTGATCCCCGTCGTTCGTAGCGATGGACGGTTGTTCGTTCTTCTGACAGTTACGCCCCGTAGCGGACGCGCTGCCGGTCCCGGTCCACGCCGGATGCCGGGCGACGGCCAGCCCCGTCCGGGGCTCACTCGGGCCGTTCGCGGAGTTGCTCGCCCTTCTCGACGTAGCCGACCAGCTCGTCGGCGGGAAGCGGCTCGTAGCCCAGGAGTTCGACGCCGACGTTCACCCGGCGAGCGTCCGGGTCGATGAAGGGGTACTCGTCGGGCCGCATGTCGTGGACGTGGCCGTGCACGAGCCAGCCGTCGCGGTCCGGCGGGGCGTCGTCGGGGTGGTGGACGCAGTGGAACCGGTGGCCGCCCGCCCGGAACTCGTAGGCCGCCCGGGTCCGGACCGCGTGGCTCCTGCGTGCGCCGGGGTCGTGGTCGCCGACGACGAACACCACGTTGCCGTTCACCCGGTTGAGCCACCGCCGGACGGTGGTCGGCTCCGACGGGACCGCGAAGTCGCCGACGAAGACCACCTCGTCGTCCGGCCCGACGACGTCGTTCCACCCTTCCAGGAGCGCGTCGTCCATCTCGGCGACCGACCCGAACGGCCGGGCGGTGTACTCCATGACCTCGGAATCGCCGAAGTGCGCGTCCGCGAGGAGATAGCGGGTCACAGGTCGCGCCGCCGGCCCTTGGGCATCCGGGAACGCAACTCGTCGTAGAGGTAGAGGCCGACGCCGATGGGTTCGACGTCGCCAGCTATCTCGTGGGCGGCGATGAGGTAGCCCCAGTCGCCGTCCCAGTCAGGGTCGGTGTCCTCGCCGCGGAGGAACGCGCGGGCCTCGGCGTCGTCGAGGACGACGACGTTCCGCGTCGCCTCGCGGCCGAACCGCTGGACGGCGTCCGTCGTCGGCTTCCAGTGCTCCTGGCGCGTCCGGAGGAACGTCATCCCGACGGCCTCGGGTCGCCCGGTCCTCGACGACCCGGTCGTCGGCCGTCGCCGGCAGCCGGTCGAACACCTGGCCGTCGTTGGTCCGGAGGCCGTCGTCCCGGGGGGCGCCGTCCTCGCCGCTCACGCCCCCACCTCCAGTGTCGCACAGAAGAACCCGCCGGTGTCGTTGTGGTGGGGGTAGACGCGCTTGGCGCGCCGGACCGACCCGTCGTAGGTCGCCCCCTGCCACTCGGTGACGCCAGGGGCGTGCTCCAGTTCGAGGTCGTACGCCGCGAGCCGGCAGTCGTACTCCGCGAGGGCGTGGTCGAGGACGGCCTCGTTCTCCTCGGGCGCGAAGGTGCAGGTCGAGTAGACGACGGTACCGCCCTCGCGGGTCACCTCGATGGCGCGCCCGAGGATGGCCCGCTGGACGCCCGCGATGCCCTCGACGTGGTCGAGCGACCACTCGTCGAGGGCGTCGGGGTTCTTCCGTATCGTCCCCTCGCACGAACAGGGCACGTCGACGAGCGCGCGGTCGAAGGGCTCGCCGCCGAACGGCGAAAGCGAGACGTTCCGGGCGTCCCCGCAGGTGACGACGGCGTTCGAGACGCCGCAGCGCTCGGTGTTGGCCCGCAGCGCCGACAGCCGCCCGAGGTTGCTGTCGTTGGCGACGAGCAGCCCGCGGTCGTCCATCAGCGCGGCCAGCTGGGTCGTCTTGCTCCCGGGGGCGGCACATGGGTCGAAGACCCGCTCGCCCGGGGCGGGGTCGAGGACGCGGGCTGGGATGGCCGAGACCTCCTCCTGGCCGTACACCCAGCCGTGGACGAACGGCCACGTGTTGCCCGGCGAGACGTCGTCGTCGAGCCGGAACAGACCGTCGTGCCACCCGACGGGGTCGTGGCCGACGTCGGCGGCCTCGAAGGCCCGGCGGACGCGGTCGGGCGTCGCCTTGATGTCGTTGACCCGGACGACCGACGGCAGCGGCCGGTCGCAGGCCCGGTGGAACGCCGCCGGCTCCTCCACCAGCGGGTCGTACCTGGCGAGCGGGTCCATGGCGTGCCGTCGGACGGCCGCGGCTTTGTCGGTGTCGGTTCCGGGCGGCGCACACGCTTAAGACGCCGCCGCCCGTTCGGCCGGCCATGGCACGCATCCAGATGCACGCCGACGACATCGAACTGGACTCGCCCGTACTGGTCGAGGGGCTTCCCGGGGCCGGGCTCGTCGGGAAAATCGCCGCCGACCACCTCGTCGAGGAGTTCGACATGAGCTTCTACGGGTCGCTGCACTGCGACGGCCTGCCGGACGTCGCGGTCTACCACGGCGGCGAGTCGGGCGTCAAGCCGCCCGTCCGGCTCTACGCCGACGCCGAGCGCGACCTGCTGGTCCTCCAGAGCGACGTGCCGGTCTCGCCCTCGGGCGCGCCGGAGTTCGCCGCCTGCGTCACCGGCTGGTTCGACGAGCACGACGTCCTCCCGCTGTACCTCAGCGGACTCCCGGAGGAGAAAAGCGGCGTTCCGGAGCTGTACGGCATCGCGACCGGCGGCGCCGAATCGACCCTCGACGGCGTCGACGTCGACCCGCCGCGGGAGAGCGGCCTCATCAGTGGCCCCACCGGCGCCCTGCTGTCGCGCGCCGGCGTGACCGGCCTCGACGCGGTCGGGCTCATCGTCCAGACGCAGGCGAAGTTCCCCGACCCCGAGTCCGCACGGGTCATCCTCGAGAAGGCCGTCGCACCCATCGCCGACGTCGAGGTGAACACCGACTCGCTCGTCGAGCAGGCCGACGAGATACAGGCGGCTCGCCAGGAACTGGCCCAGCAGCTCGAGGACGCCGGCGACGAGAGCACGCAGGCCCAGCCAATCCGCGGCTTCCAGTAGCGCCGCCACGATCTGTGAGAGCGGCGACAGCTATTTGCCCGGCCGCTCCGACCCCGGAGCAATGGCGACGAGAACGCCCGATTCGACCGCCCGAACCGCCCGCTCGCGGGTCGGTCGCGCCCTGAACCGCCTCCGCCGGGCCGTCGACGACGCCCGAATCCGTGAGCACCTCCGCCGGACCGAGTCCGCCCTCCGGGACGCCGACCACGACCGCTCGCCCGAGCAGCGATGTCGCCGCGAGCGCCACCTCGACCGACTGGCGGCCTACCGCGAGCGCGGCGCGTTCCCGAGAAACCGGGGGCGCCCCGACCGTACTCCGCTGTTCGTCGGCGACGACGCCAGGCCGTGTGCGATGGCACACCTCCTCCGCGAGGGGGGCCGTGAGGACCTCGTCGAGGCGGTGATGGCCGAGGAGCCGACCGTCCGCATCGAGGAGTTGCCCGACGACCACCCCGTCGTCGGGTGGGTCGAGGAAAACGGCCTGACCCGCGAGGAGGCCGCGCGAATCCAGCCAACCTATCCCGAGGGCGTCCAGTTCGCGACCACCTGCGGGCCGGTGCCCTGCTGGCTGGCTGGCGCGCTCGTCTCCGTGGTCGGGACGGCCGTGGCGGCGGCCTCCGAGTGGGTCGGCTACCGGCTCGTCGCCGGTCTCTTCCCGGAGAACGCGCTCAAACGCCGGAGCCTGCTGGCGTACGTCACCGTCATGAACCTGCTTCTGGCGCCACTCGTGGCGCTCGTCCTCTTTGCGCTGTTCCCATGAACGCGACCGGCTACCGGGCCCTGGCGTACGTGACCGGGCTGACGCTGGTCGTCGGGGCGCTCGGCGGTGTCGTCGCCGCGATGACCGTGTTCGTGCCCCTGGAGTGGTCGACGTCGCTCATCGAGGCCCGACTCGGTGCGACGGTCGTCAAGGCGCTCTGGGTAGCGCTCGGACTACTGTATCTGGCCGGTCCGCTCGTCCTGGCCGCGGGGGTGGCTCGCGAGGACGACCGCCGGGGTGCCCACGGTCTGGTCGCCGCCGGCGCTGTTCTGGGCCTGCCCCTCGTGGTCATCAGCTTCACCCACGTCAACCGGGTCGGCCAGCAGGGGAGTCGCACCGTTCTCGCGTTCGCCCTGCTGTTGGCCGGCGGCGTCGGTGCGGTCGGGGCCGTGGTGGCCGTCGGCCGATGGCTGCTCCGGGAGACGACCGTCGGCGTCTCGGGCGTCCCGCTCGCGCTGGTCGCCGTCTGCCTGCTCGCGTTCGCCGCCGTGCTTCCAGTCGCGGCCGGGGTCGCAGACGACCTCACCACGGAGTACCGGCAGGGCTGGGCGCAGCTCGACGTCGAGGAGCGCACGACGGCCGACGGTACTCGTGTCGTCGTCTTCACGCACGACGGCGGCGACTCTCTTCCGGCGACCAGGACCCGCGTCGTCGGGGAGGGGTTCGCGGAGGCCGAGGACGCGGACGTAGACCAGACCGCGCCGGGGGTCTGGCAGGGTGAGGCCTCCGGCGAACTCCCGCGCCGCGAGGGCGAGTACATCGTCGAGGGCGACACGGTCGTGGTCGCCGTCGGAACGGAGTGTGATCTCCGACTGCTGGTCGAAACCGACGTTCCCGACACGCTCCGAGTGTACGAGTGCGGCACCGACGAGCGCTGACGATCGATACCAAGGCCTTTGCCCCAGCGCGAACGACGGCCGGTATGCCGCCGATTCACGACAACCAGCGGGTCGCGGTCATCGCGGACTCGCAGAACCTCTATCACACGGCTCACAGCCTCTAC
>PXQM01000084.1 GCA_003021325.1 Halobacteriales archaeon QH_10_70_21 | reverse complement strand
TCGAAGACGTCGTCGACCTCGTCGAAGAGGTTCTGCTCGTTGCCCTGCTGGACGAAGGTGACCACGTCGCCGCCCCAGAAGCTCGTGAAGATGAGGTCCGGGTTGGCGTCGAGCACCTGGTTGATCTGCGGCGTCATGTCGCTGGCCCCGAGCTCGGGGAACACCGACTCGACGTACTCGTGGCCGGCGCCGAGCCCGTCGGAGTACGCCTTGAAGTAGTCCCAGCACTGCTGGCCGTAGGCGTAGTCCGGGCCCATGTTGGCGATGGTCGCCGAGCCGTAGTTCTCGTCGACCCACCTCGCGATGGCGTAGCAGTTGATGGACGTGTTCGCGTTCGTCCGGAAGATGTTGTCGACGGCCGCGGCGGTCCCGTCCTCGTCGTAGTAGTCGCCGTAGGTCTCGGTGTCCGCCTCGGTGATGAACGGCGTCCCGGTGTCGGTTATGGTGAACGGCACCCCGAGCTGCTCGATGACCGGGCCGGAGTTCAGCGTCACGCCGGAGGACGTCAGTCCTATCATGATGTCGGCGCCCTCCTCCTGGACCAGGCTCCGGATCTGGCTCTGTGGGTCGTCGCCGTGGTCCCTGAAGAAGGTCTCGACCTCCATGTCCATGATGCCGCCGTCCTCGTTGATCTCCTCGACGGCGACCTCGGCGGCCGCGCGCGACGAGGCCCCGAGCTGTTCGGCGACGCCCGAAAGCAGGTAGACGGCCCCGAGAGTGAGGGTGTCGTCGTTGCCGCCGCCGTTCCCGAGACAGCCGGCGATTCCGGCCGTCGCGCCGGCGCCCGCAGCCGTCAGGAACCGTCGACGATCGATGGTCGGTCGTCCGCCCGTCCCCGTGCTTGACCCATCCGTGAGTTGGTCCGTCATATATCCTTGCCACCTATTCACATCACACACATAACTGTACGGGTTTACATTCAAACCTACCACCAACCTGATATTATCTATAGGCTTGAAAAGACGGAACGAAAACGGCGTAGACACTCTTTTGCGAAAGGTTTAATTGATATCTGACAGTGGTGCATGTTATGTCGACTCACTCGCTCGTCTTCAGTCAAATCATCACCGGCATCAGCATCGGGAGCCGGCTGTTCCTGGTTGCCATCGGGCTCAGTCTGATATTCGGCGTGCTGGACGTTCTCAACTTCGCACACGGCGTTCTCTACATGATTGGCGCCTACATGGCCATCCTGGCCGTCGAGAGCGCGGTCGGGAGCTTCGTTCTCGGAATCGTCGCCGCGATCTTCACCGTCGCCGTTGTCGGCGGGATACTCGAGGCCGTCTTCATCAGGCAGCTGTACGGCCGCGACGAGGAGGTGCTCGACCAGCTGCTGTTGACGTTCGCGTTCGTGCTCATAATCGAGGACGGCGTTCGGTCCACCTTCGGCTCCCAGCCGCAGCTCATCAGCGCGCCGGAGTCGCTCACCGGCACCGTTTCGCTCGGCGCGGGGCTCTCGATTCCGACCTACCGGGGGTTCGTCATCGTGATGGCGGTGCTCGTGCTGTCGGGGCTGCTGGCGGTACTGCGGTACACGAACATCGGCCGCATCGTCCGGGCAACGTCCAGCGACAGGGAGATGGCCCGGCTGCTCGGCATCAACGTCCCCCAGCTGTACACGGGCGTCTTCGTCGTCGGCGCCGCGCTGGCGGGGCTCGGCGGTGCGCTGGCCGCGCCGCTGCAGTCGGTCTCCCCGGCGCTCGGCAACCAGGTGGTCGTCGACGCCTTCGTCGTCGTGGTCATCGGCGGGCTCGGCTCGTTCGTCGGCGCGTTCGTCGGCGCCATGATAATCGGGCTCCTCATCGCGCTCGGCAGCGGCGTCGCCGGCGCGGGCGTCCTCTTTCCGTTCCTGGCGATGATCGTCGTCCTGGTGTGGCGACCGACCGGCCTCTTCGGGGGGGCACAGGCGTGACGACCGTCCTCGAAACCGAGGGGCTCACGAAGCAGTTCGGCCGGCTCGTGGCGGTCGACGACGTCGACGTGACCATCGACTCCGGCGAGATAACGAGCATCATCGGCCCGAACGGCGCCGGCAAGACGACGTTCTACAACCTGCTCGCCGGCCAGCTCGAACCGACGGACGGTGACGTCCGCATCAGGCCCCGCGGCGGCGACGAGCTCGTGGCGGTGGCGGGGATGCCGCCACACGAGATCAACCGGCTCGGCCTCTCGCGTGCCTTCCAGATAAACAACGTCTTCGAGGGGCTGACCGTCATCGACAACGTCCGGATCGCCCGCATCAGCCGGGCGGACCGGACGCTCGACATCCGTTCGCTCGCCAGGACCGACGAGGAACTCACCGAGAGCGCCCGCGAGATACTCGAGCTGACGAACCTGCAGGAGGTGGCCGAGGAGGAGTGTGCCAACCTCTCGCACGGCGACGTGCGGAAGGTCGAGATCGCCGTCGCGCTCGGCACCGACCCGTCGGTCGTCCTGCTCGACGAGCCCACCGCCGGCATGAACCCGACCGAGACCGACCGCATGGTCGAGCTCGTCAGGGAGCTCGACGAGAGCACAGACACCACCTTCGTGCTGACCGAACACGACATGGACGTCGTGCTCGGCATCTCCGACCGGATTCTCGTGCTCGACAACGGCCGGCTCATCGCGCGGGGGGCGCCGGAGGCCGTGATCGCCGACGAGCGCGTCCGCGAGGCCTACCTGGGCGGCGACATCGACGACGGGGACGCTCGAACGGACGAGTCGACCGGCGGGACCCGGGGGGAGGAAGCGTGACCGTGCTGGAGCTGCGGGACGTGAACGCCTACTACGGGAACAGCCACGTCCTGTTCGACCTGGCGATGGAGCTCGCGGAGAACGAGGTCGTGACCCTGTTGGGCCGGAACGGGGCCGGGAAGACGACGACGCTGCGCGCCATCACCGGAACGGTCCCGCGCCGGGAGGGCCACATCGCGTATCGCGGCGAGGACATCACGGACATGGCGGTCGAGAAGATAAGCAGACGCGGCATCAAACTCGTGCCGGAGGAGCGGCGCGTCTTCCCGACGCTGACGGTGCTGGAGAACGTACAGCTGGCCCACGAACTCGCCGCCGACCCCCGGGAGATCGAGGAGATGTTCGGTATTTTCCCGGTGCTGGACGACCTCCGGGGAAACCTCGGGCGGAACCTCTCGGGCGGCGAACAGCAGATGCTCTCGGTGGCGCGGGCGCTCGTCCAGAACCCCGACCTCCTGTTGCTCGACGAACCGACAGAGGGGCTGGCGCCGGTCATCGTCGAGGACCTCCGGGACGTCCTCGGCGACGTCGTCGAGCGGGACGTCACGGTCCTGATGACCGAACAGAACGTGGAGTTCGCACTCGACCTCGGGGAGCGCGCCTACATCATCGACAAGGGTTCCAACGTCTGGGAGGGGGCGGTCGACGAGCTCCAGGACCGCGACGATCTGCTCGAGGAGTACCTCTCGGTCGGCGCTGCGGAGGCGGACTGACGGGAGACACTGCGTCCGGCGACTGCTCTCGCGGGTCAGGCCTCGACGGCCAGCCCCGACCGCTCGAGGGCGTCCTCGGCGGCGGCGTCGTCGTGGACGACCAGCGAGACCGCCCGGGCCATCGTCTCGGGGTTCTCGTGCTGGAAGATGGTCCGGCCCATCGAGACGCCGGCCGCGCCGGCGTCCATGGCGCCGCGGACGTCCCGCAGCGTCTCGAGGTCGCCGTCCGGCGAGCCGCCGGCGATGAGGACCGGCAGGGCGGTCGACGCACAGACGTGTTCGAAGCTCGCCGCGTCGCCGCTGTAGCCGGTCTTGATGAGGTCCGCGCCCAGTTCCTCGCCGAGGCGGGCGGCGTGGCCCAGCGCCTCCGGGTCGCTCTCGTCGATGCCCGGGCCGCGGGCGTACGTCATCGCCAGCACCGGGAGCCCGTACTGGCTGGCCTCGTCGGTCAGCGCGGCCAGCTCCTCGATCTGCTCGCGCTCGTAGTCGGAGCCGACGTTGATGTGGAAGGAGACGGCGTCGGCGCCGGCCCGGAGGGCGGCCGGCACCGTCCCGGTGGTGCGCTTGTCGTTCGAGTCCGGGCCGATGGCCGTCGAGCCGTTGAGGTGGACGATGTAACCCGCGCCGTTCCGGTTGCCGTGGACGCGGTCGGCGATGCCCTTCTGTGTCAGCACCGAGTCGGCGCCGCCGCGCGTGACGGCGTCGATGGTCGACTCGATGTCCTTCAGTCCCGTTACGGCTCCGAGCGTGATGCCGTGGTCCATCGGGACGGTGACGTAGCGGCCGTCCGTCCCGATGCGCTCGAGGCGGGCAGCGGTCCCTGTGTTCATGCTTCGTGGTGTGGTAGGTTCCGTCATGTTCCTTCCGGTCGCGGCCGACGTTGCGCGCCGTCGAGGGCGCCCTGCTTCAGCTCGCGGGCCTTCGTCTCGAGGCGGTCGGCCACCGCCGCCGTCGGGTCGCCGTTCTCGTGGCCCTCGCCGACGACGTCGACCAGCGCCGACCCGACGATGACGCCGTCGGCGCCGGCGGCGACGACCTCGGCGGCCTGTTCGCCCAACGAGATGCCGAAACCGAC
>PXQM01000083.1 GCA_003021325.1 Halobacteriales archaeon QH_10_70_21 | reverse complement strand
GACGGTCAGCGACCCGTCGTCGCCGAAGGTGGCGTGGTCCGAATCCACGAGCCTCTGGTCGGCCAGGTCCATGTCGGTCAGCTCGTCGTACTCGCAATCGTCCTCGTAGGACACGAGGCCGATCTCCTCCCCGTCGCCCGAACAGTCCAGCACGAAGCTGGCCGTGACCTCGCCGTCGCTCACGGACCAACCGACGTCGCCAGCGGTGCAGTCATCGCTGGTGGGCGACTCGCTGCTGTACCGGAACGTGGCCGGCCCCTCTCCGTTGCAGGTGTCGTCGTGGTAGGATTCGATCAGATGGTCGCTGCCGTACTGCTCGCTGTCGAGGTCCGCTATGGGGTACCCGTCCTGCCACCACACGAGGTCGACCTGGTAGCAGACCGATTCGCAGCCGGCGGTCCCACAGAAGGAGAAGTTGCTGATCTCGGAGTCCTGCCCGCCGGGGTTCGTCGGCGCACAGAGCAGGTCACCCTCGGGGTCGGTGTGGGTTGCCGTGTCGGGGCCGCCCTTGACGCAGACCGTCTCGATGTCGTCGTCCGAGGAGAACTCGAAGCACGTTATCTCCCCGTCCTCGTTCGTCTCGGTCCGCTCGACGGTCACCGAGTACGCGTCGCCGTTCGAGGAGAACTCGTAGGTGTCTCCCTCCGACGGCTGGCCCTCGACCTTCCCACAGAACGTGCCGTCCGGACACTCCTCGCAGGTACACGGTCCGACGCCTCGACCCCCTCTGTTGCCGCCGTGTCCGCGTGCCTGCACCAGCCCGGAGCCGACGTACACGCCAGCCGTGCCGCCACCGAGCAGTCGCAGCACCTGTCGACGGTTCGAGTTCAGGCCGGATTCTCCATCTGAACTCATCGGTATAAAAGACAATGACTTCTAACTAGCATAGTTATTCACGATGAACTGGCAGGTAGGGACCGGTGAACGCTCGATATATACTGGGTAACGCTTCCGGGGCCGCGGACACCTCACCGAATCGAACCGGCCGACAGCGAGGCTCCCCTTGCACAGCGTGTCGGCCTACGATACTGGGACGGGCGAATCGGGCCGCGTCGGCCGTCGACGCCGGCACCGAATCCCGGCGGGAACTACCCGTCCGTCTCGGTGCCCTCTATCGGTTTCGCTCCGAAGGTGTAGTCGGCGGAGTTGTCCTGGGGGTCGTAGCCGAGGACCTCCCTTGCGCGCTCGATGGAGTAGTACTTCCGGTCGTTGTCGGAGATGCCGTAGACGATCTCGAAGTCGTAGTCGGCCTGCAGCGCGCAGTCGTGGATGTGTGCGCAGTCGCGGTAGGAGAGCCACATCGCCTGTCCGCGCTCGTACTCCTCGGGCGGGTGGTTCCGGGTCAGGTTGCCGATGCGGATGTTGCAGACGTCGATGCCGTACTCGTCGTGGTAGTAGCGGCCGATGAGTTCGCCGGTGGCCTTCGAGATACCGTAGTGGTTGCCCGGGCGGGGGAGCTCGGAGCCATCGAGCCGGAAGTCGTCGTCGGTCCGGTAGAGGTCGGGCCTGCGCTCGGTCTCGTAGTGGCCGACGGCGTGGTTCGAGGAGGCGAAGACGAACTTCTCGACGCCGGCGTCGACGGCCGCCTCGTAGAGCACCTTCGTCCCGTGGATGTTGGTGTCGAGCACCGAGTCCCACGGCGCGTCGCGCCTGGGGTCGCCGGCGAGGTGGACGACGGCACCGACGCCGTCGCAGGCCTCCGCGACCGCCTCCTCGTCGACGACGTCGCCAACGAGGTACGGGTGCTGGGGGTCGAACGGCGGCGGATTGTGGAAGAGGTACCGCCAGTCGTAGTCGTCGGCGAGCCCCTCCCGTATCGCCGTCCCGACGGCCCCCTTTGCACCCGTGAGTAACACGGTGTCGTCCATGTGGGTCAACGAAGGCGGTAGGAACGCGGCGACGCCCTCGATGAAGTCCTCGGTCTGTATCATCTCCTCCTGGGCGAGCGCCTCCTCGCGGAGCGTCTCCTCGATCGAGCGGTGGTCGCTCCGGTAGATCAGGCGCCTGGCGGCGGCGACGGCCTTCGTCGGTCGGCCGGCAAGCGTCTCGGCGCGGTCGGCGACGAAGCCGTCCAGCTCCTCGCCCGGTACGACCTCGTTAGCGACGCCCAGCTCGACGGCCTCGGCGGCGTCGATGCGGTCGCCGGTGATCAGCAACGCCAGCGCCGTCCGGGTGCCGATCAGCCGCGGCAGGACGTCGGTCGCGCCGGTGTCGGGCGCCAGTCCGATGTTGGTGAAGCCCCACTCGAAGAAGGCGTCGTCCGCGGGGTAGACGAAGTCGCAGGCGGCCGCGATGGAGACGCCGGCGCCGACCGCCGGGCCGGGCAGGGCACCTTCGCGACCGTCGGCTTCTCCATCCGTATCAGCCCGCGTGCGATGGCGTCGAAGCCGGTCTCGAGCTCCTCGGCCGGGTTCGCGCCGCCCATGTCGCCCGCTATGTCGAGGCCGGCACAGAAAGCGTTGCCCTCGCCGGTGACGACGACGCACCGCACCTCGTGGTCGTGGGCGAGCTCGCGGACGCGGTCGGCCATCGCGCTCGAGGCCGGGGCGTCCATCGCGTTCCGTCGTTCTGGGTTCGATATCGTGACCGTCGCGACGGCGCCGTCGCGGGTCGTCTCGACGCTCGTGCCCGATGGCCACTCGCCAGCGACTTCACTGGTGCGGTCGCCGGGCCGAGGGGCTTACCATCCCGGCGGCCCACCGGCCGGTATGGAGCGCGACCGCGGCGAGGAGGACCCGCCGGACGGCCTGGTGACGGTGCGGGGGGCCATCGGGGGCGTCGCCCTGCTGTGGCTGGCCGCGATGGCCGGCTTCGGGGCGCTGCAGGCGTCGGTCTACGCCGCCCGGGTCGCCCCCGTCTACGCCGCCGTCGCCGTCGCCGCCGCCGGGCTCTCGGTCGCGGCCGGCTACGGCTCCCTCCGGTCGTTCGGCCTCGCGTAGTCACGCCTCGGTCATCCGGACCGTCAGCACCGGCACGTCGGCCGTCCTGACGACCCGCTCGGTGACGCTCCCGAGCAGGTACCGGTCCAGCCCGCTGCGGCCGTGGGTCCCCATCACGATGGCGTCGACGCCCTCGCCGTCGGCGTACTCGAGGATGGCGCTGTGCGGCGCGCCCTTCCGGATGGCCGAGACGACGTCGACGCCGGCCTCGTCGGCCCGGGCCTCGATCGCCGCGATGGCCTCCTCGCCGATGCCCTGGAGCTCTTCCTCGACGGTGTCGTCCATCATCTCCGGCGCGTAGGGGATGTCCTCGACGACGAAGAGGACGTGCAGCTCCGCGCCCGTCTCGCGCGCGAGGCCGACGGCCTGCTCGACCGCGCGGTCGCTGGCGTCGCTCCCGTCCGTCGGCAGCAGGATTCGATCGTACATGCCCGGACGCACTCGCTCGCAATACATACCGGTACCGGCGCGCCCGCCGGTGTGCCCGAACCGCACGACGCGCCAGGTACATACCCCTCGCGGCCCTACCAAGCGGTATGACGGAGACAGCGACCTTCGGCGGCGGGTGTTTCTGGTGCATCGAGGCGGCCTTCAAGCAGCTCGACGGCGTCGAGGCGGCCGTCTCGGGGTACGCCGGCGGTCGCACCGAGGATCCGGGCTACAAGGCGGTCTGTTCGGGCAACACGGGCCACGCGGAGGTCGTGCAGGTGGAGTACGACCCCGACGCCGTCGGCTACAACGAGCTTTTGGAGGTGTTCTTCACCGTCCACGACCCCACCCAGCTCAACCGCCAGACCGAACTCGAGCCGCTCGAGCGGTTTTATCGCGCCGAGGAGACCCACCAGGACTACTTCGAGAAGAACCCCAGCGACGCCTACTGCCGGATGCACGCCCAGCCGAAGGTCGAGAAGGTCCGCGAGAAGTTCCGCGAGAAGGTCGAGGCGTAGGCTCCCGGCCCGGCGAGACCGGCTCCGGAGTCGGTCGCCGGGGACGTCCGCAGCGCGGCGTGCGTCCAGGTAGCGCGTCGTGAACGCCTACCGACGGCGGGTCAGCGTTCGGAAGCGGAGATTCGCTGTCGGGTCCCGTCGACGACGACGCTGCCCTCTCCCGCGACCTCGATGGTGTGCTCCGGGAGTTCGAACATGAGCGACCACGAACGGCTGTCGTGCTCGGCCAACAGCCGTATCGCGTCCGCGTCGACGTGCTCCTGTAGGGTCACCGTGAGCTCGTCCGGCTCCTTTCCTTCGGCCGCCGCGAGTGCCCTGCAAATCCGTTCGATCATCGTCCTCCCCACCTTCGACCGTACGCGGGACGGGACATTACACGTGCTAGCCTTCTCAGCATCTGAAAAGACGGAGTCCGCCGCCCGGTGGGCCGGAACGCTCTCGTGACCGGTCGCTCCGTGGCCGGGGCAGGCGCTCGCGGTACGTCCCCGGTGGGCACGCGACGTGCCGAGACGGCGCCGACGGCGTACCGTTCAGTCATCGGAGCCGCCGACCTGCTCGTGTTTGTGTAGCAGCGCCATCCGTTCCTTCAGGTCGACGTCCTTCTTGGCGTACGCCCGGACCCGGTAGACGTACAGCAGACCGGAGAGGGCCGTCCGGGCGACGACGACGGCCATCGCGGAGGGGGCGCTCCGGACGACGAGCAGAGGACTACCGCGTGATGGTGCCGCTGTCGAACCCGGCGACGGAGAAGCACCTCATCACCCTCGGGTCGGCAATCGCCAGACACAACGACGGGACGGTCGTCGCGGTCAACATCGCCAACGTCCCCGAACAGACCTCGCTGGCGGCGGCCCGCGAGCGCGGCGCCCACGACGCCGCCCGGGACCTGCTGGACGCCGCGGAGGCCGACGCCGAGACGTTCGGGGTCGACGTCGAGACCCACGTCATCCTCTCGCCCGCACCTTCGAGGAGGTGTTCGACGCCGCCCGCACCGACGACGCGGACGTGACGGTGATGGGCTGGGGCGAGGACCCGCACGGCTCGCCGGGCCGGGCCGAGTCCGCCGTCGACGAGCTGGCCTACTCGCTGCCGTGTGACTTCCTCGTCTTCCGGAACCGCGGTTTCGACCCCTCGCGCCTGCTGGTGCCGACCGCCGGCGGCCCCGACTCGGGGCTCTCGGCGGCCGTCGCCCGGATGCTGCGGGCCGAGCTCGACGCGGAGGTGACGCTGCTGCACGTCGCCGACGAGGGCGAGGCGGCCGCCGGCCGCGAGTTCCTCGCGGCGTGGGCCGACGAACACGGCCTCGCCGACGCCGAACGTCGCGTCGAGACCGGCGACGTCGAGGCGAGCATCGAGCGCGCCGCCGAAGACGCCACGATGCTCGTCATCGGCGCGACTGAGCGCGGCCTGCTGGCGCGGGTCTTCCGGGGGTCGCTCGTCCTCGACGTCCTCAACGACGTCGACTGCTCGGTGCTCCTGGCGGAGAAGAAGCACGACCGCGGCCTCCTCGACCGGCTCTTCGGCGCCGGCGCGGGGGACGAACGCGAGACTGAGGTCGAGCCGTCGCCGACCACTCCCGACCCCGAGCGCGTCGAGTCGGAGTGACTCCCGCCGCCAGCACTTACGGTGGTCCGTCCCCACCACCGGGGTATGCGCACCGACCTCTTCGAGACCGTCGTCGTCCCCGTCGCCGACCCGGACGACGCCCGCGAGACCGCCCGGGCAATCGAGGTCTACCTCGACGACGGCGCCGAAATCATCGTCACGCACGTCGTCCCCAAGGGCGAGGGCGCCCCGGACGAGGCCTCCGTCGAGCAGCGCGAGGGGTTCGCCGAGGAGGCCTACCAGGTCTTCTACGACGAACTGCCCGACGCGGTGTCGGTCACGCCGCTGTCGTCGAGGGCGCCCTCGACGCCGATGCGACCGTCATCGCGTACACGCCGCGAGGCATGAGCCGGTGGATGAAGCTGCTCACGGGAAGCGTCTCCAGCGACATCATCGAGAACGGCGAGCTGCCAGTGCTGGTCCTCCCCGACGAGGGGTAGTCAGGACGTCGTGAACCCGCCCGACCCGTCGTTCTCCTCGAGCACCCACTCCAGCTCCTCGATGGCCCGGAGGATGGCCACCTCGGCGGTGTCCTCGAACTCCGAGGACGGCGGGTCGAAGTCGTCGTACTGGTCCTCCAGCGCCGCGATGCGCTCGCGGATTTCCGCTTCGGTTCGCATATCCTCCAGTTCGCGGGCGACCACTTTGGGCTTGCGGCGACTGCCGGGGGCACAACCGGCAAACGGCTGGGAGTACTATGCCGGGTATGTCCCAGGAGATACCCGAGACGGACGAGGAGTGGCGCGAGGTACTGACCAACGAGGAGTACGAGATCCTCCGCGAGCAGGGCACCGAGCCGAAGTTCAGCGGCGGATACCTCGGCAAGGACGACGACGGCGTCTACCGGTGTGCCGGCTGTGGCGCCGAGCTGTTCGACTCGGAGACGAAGTTCGACTCCGGCTCCGGGTGGCCCTCCTTCTACGACGCCGTCGAGGGCGCCGTCGAGCTCCGCGAGGACCGCAGCCACGGGATGGTCCGCACCGAGGTCGTCTGTGCGACCTGCGAGGGCCACCTCGGCCACGTCTTCGACGACGGCCCCGACCCCACCGGCAAGCGGTTCTGCATGAACTCCGTCGCCCTGGAGTTCGACGAGGAGTGACCGCCGACGGCGTCCCGGCAAGGTCTTCCGGTGGTGGCAGTTCTCTTGTGACGCGGCCGACGAGTTCTACGCCAGCATGACCGCGAGCGAGACGGCCGGCCTTACCCGCCGGGGGCTGGTTCGGGCCGGCGCCGGCGCGGCCGCGGCCGCCGCCACGGCGACGACCGCCGGCGCCCAGGAGTCGTTCGACTACGGCGGCTGGTTCGAGGACGTGCCCAACTTCGAGGGGACGGCCGACCGGACCGGCCGCGAGCAGGTGACCGTGACCGTCGGCGCCGGCGGCGACCTGGTCTTCGAGCCCGCCGCGGTCCACGTCGACCCCGGAACGACGGTCGTCTTCGAGTGGGACCAGGGCTTCCACAACGTCGCCGAGCGCGGGTCCGGCGAGCGGTACGCCAGCGAGACGGCCGACGAGCCCGGCACGACCTACGCCGTCACCTTCGAGAGCGACGGCGTCTCGACGTACGTCTGTGAACCCCACGTGAGCGCCGGGATGAAGGGCGCGGTCGCGGTCGGTTCCGGCGAGGGCGTCCCCGGGGTGGCCGAGAGCGAGATGCAGGTCGGCGGCGGCGAGAGCGGTGACGAGGGCGGCGACGGTGCCAGCGGTGAATGCGGAGGCGACGAGGGCGTCGACGTCGACACCGACGTGCTCGCGCTGTACGGTGTCGGGGCCGTCATCGCCTTTCTCTCGCCGCTCGGGCTGTTCGTGCTGATGGCCCGTCACGCGCGAGACGAGCGCGAGGAAGGCTGACAGCCGGCCCCGAGACCGGGACCGGCCGTCGCCAGCAGAGCGGCACCCGGAGCGAGTGGCCGCGTCACGGTTCGGAGAGACGAACGCGGAACGGCCCGAAAACGGCGGGACGGAGCGCCGTCGAGCCTCAGGTTTCAGTGGATGGGCCGACGACGGTGTTGGTGTCGGTGCCGCCGACGGTGACGGCCTGGTCGCCGTCGAGGCTGTCGTTGGTGTCGTCACCGGGCACGTCCGGCGTGACGACCGTCGCTTCGGCGGGCCCGAGGCTGTAGACGCCGGTCCGGTCGGCGCCCTCGGGCGCTTCGGCGAAGTAGACCAGCGCGACGGCCTTGCCGCCGGCGACATCGTCGGCGGTGATGCTCCCCTCGAAGACGACGGTGCCATCGTCTTCGAGTTCGGCGGCGTCGCCGTACTGGGTATCGATGTCCCAGTTGCTCGGGATGGTGTCGGTCACCCGCTCGGGCTCCAGGCTGTCGTCGCTGGTCGCCGACGCGAGCACGCCGTTCCACGGTCCGAGCTCGGGGTGGCGCCCTTCGGCGCCGGAGTCGGTCAAAGCGAGCGCCCGGTCGGCCCGGCCCCGGTAGCCGCGTTCCCAGGCCTTCTCGGCCTCCCGAACCCGGATTTCCGGAAGACCGGGTCGATTCCGTCGGCCGCGGCGGTTCCGGCCGCGCCGGACGCCTTCACGAAGTCCGCCGCGAGAAGTCCGTACCGTCGTTTCTGTCTTGCTCTCCACTCATGACGTGCTCCCGCCTGCCGGAATTACATGAAAAGAGATTCTGACAACACCGTCCAAACGGCGGCGACAAACCCGTCCAAACGTCCGACTGAGGTTCTGAAATTCGGCATTCGACCCGTAACCGTCGTTCGACCGCGACGGAGAGGACCCCGGCTATTTAAGTACGCGTCGAGGACATGCTCCCCGCGACCGGCAGGGCGCTTATCTCTGCGGCCGCCCAACCCTGGCCCATGACCGATCTCTCGCTCGACTCCGAGCAGCTCGACCGCTACTCCCGGCACATCATCATGGACGGTGTCGGGCCCGAGGGACAGAAACGGCTGCTGGACGCCCGTGTCCTCGTCGTCGGAGCTGGCGGCCTCGGCTCGCCGGTCATCCAGTACCTCTCGGCGGCCGGCGTCGGGACGCTCGGCATCGCCGACGACGACGTCGTCGAGCGGTCGAACCTCCAGCGACAGGTCGTCCACGGCGACGACGACGTGGGCCGTCCGAAGGTCGAGTCCGCCCGCGAGTTCGTGGCCGCCCAGAACCCCGACGTGACCGTCGAGACCCACGAGACGCGCGTCACCGCCGACAGTATCGAGGGGCTCCTCGAGCGGTACGACCTCGTCGTCGACGCCTCGGACAACTTCGCGACCCGCTACCTCGTGAACGACGCGTGTACGCTCGCGGGCGTGCCGTTCGCACACGGTGCCATCCTCCGCTTCGAGGGCCAGGTCACGACGTTCGAGGCCAACGACGGCGGCCCCTGCTACCGGTGTCTCTTCCCCCAGGCGCCGGAACCGGGGACCGTCCCCGACTGTGCGACCGCCGGCGTACTGGGCGTGCTGCCCGGCACCGTCGGCTGCATCCAGGCGACGGAGGCCGTGAAGCTCGTCCTCGGTTACGGCGAGACGCTGGACGGCCGGATGCTCTTCTACGACGCCGCGGACATGACCTTCGAGGAGATCCCCGTCGAACCGCGCCCCGACTGCCCCGTCTGCCAGGCGGGCGGCGTCGAGTCGGTCCACGAGGTCGACTACGAGTCGACCTGCAGCATATAGCCCGCCGGGAGAGGAACGCCTATCCCGGCACCGTCCGAAGAGGCGGGCATGACGGACGCCGACGTTCTCGAGATAGCCGACCCGGACGCCGTCGCGACCGCAGCAGAGACGGCCGTCGAGCAGTGTCTCGCGGTCGAACCGGGGGAGACCTGCGTCGTCGTCACCGACGACAGGCGCCAGCCCATCGGCGAGGCGCTGTACGAGGCCGCCCTCGACGCGACCGAGGAGGTGGTCTTCGTGCGGTACCCGCCGGGCCCACAGCACGGCGCGGAGCCGCCGGCGCCGGTGGCCGCCGCGCTCGCGTCGGCCGACGCCTTCCTCGCGCCGACGACCAAGAGCCTCAGCCACACCCGCGCCCGCTCGGACGCGACCGACGGCGGCGCCCGCGGCGCGACGCTGCCGGGTATCACCGAGGAGGTGTTCACGACCGGGCTCGACGCCGACTACGAGACCATCGCCGCCGAGTGTGCGGACATGCTCGACGCGGTCGCCGGCGCCGACGAGATACGCGTCACCTCGCCGCAGGGGACCGACATCACCTTCGAACTGGGCGACCGGCCCTGGAACGACGACACCGGCCTCGTCCACGAGCCGGGGTCCTTTTCGAACCTGCCGGCCGGCGAGGTGTTCATCAGCCCCGAGTCCGCCGACGGCACCTACGTCGTCGACGGCACCATCCGCCCGCACGGCCTGCTCGCGGCCGACCGGACGGTCACCTTCGAGGTCGCCGACGGCCAGGTCACCGCGGTCGACGACGACGCCATCCGCGGCGAACTGGAGGAGGCCGCCGCGGCGGCCGGCGACGACGCCTACAACCTGGCGGAGCTGGGCATCGGCACCAACGTCGGCGTCCCCGACCTCGTCGGGAGCGTCCTGCTGGACGAGAAGGCGGGCGGCACCGTCCACATCGCGGTCGGCGACGACGCGGGCATCGGCGGCGACACCGAGGCGCCGATCCACATGGACGGCATCCTCCGGGAGCCGACCGTCCACGTCGACGGCGTGCCCATCGAGCTCCCGCTGGTCGAGTAGCGGCGGCCGTCACGCCGCCTGGCGGGCCGTCCGCAATCGGGCACTGCTGTTTTAGGGCTGGTGGCCGCTAGCGCGGCACATGACGGGAGAGGAGACCGACGACGGCGACCCCTCGGACCGGAACTGCGACTACTGCCGGCTCGTCGTCCCCCCCGGC
>PXQM01000082.1 GCA_003021325.1 Halobacteriales archaeon QH_10_70_21 | reverse complement strand
CGCTCGTCGCGGCCGTCGTCGACGAGCACGGCGTCGACCCCGAGGCCGTCGAGGACGCCATCCAGGACGCGCTGATGAGCGGCCGGTGCTACGAGCCCGCCGACGGGACGCTGAAGGCAATCTGAATGCTCGAGCCGGTGCCGGGGGAGCCCGCGGCGGTCGCCGACTGCGGGCCGGAGCGGGCGCTCGTCGTCGCCGACTACCACGCCGGCCTGGAGGTCGGCCTCCGGTCGGACGGCGTCGAGTTGCGGAGCCGGGACGACGAGCGCCGCCGGCACCTGCTGTCGCTGCTGTCGCGGACCGGCGCCGACCGCGTCGTCTTCCTCGGGGACCTCGGTGACGCCATCGGCGAGCCGACGGGCACGGAGCGGGCCGAACTCGAGGCGCTCCTCGGGGCCGTGGCCGACCGGGTACCCGTCACGGTGGCGAAGGGCAACCACGACGGCGACATCGGGGCGGTGACCGACGGGGTCGACGGCGTCGACGTCGTCGACGGTGGGGGGACGCGCATCGGCGACGTCGGCTTCTGTCACGGCCACACCTGGCCCGAGGAGGCGGTGGTCGCGGCGCCGACCGTCTGTACGGCCCACGAGCACCCGCTCGTGGCGCTGACCGACGAGGTCGGCGGCCGCCGGACCGAGCGGGCGTGGCTCCGCGGCCGCGTCGACCCTGAC
Organism: Halobacteriales archaeon QH_10_70_21; assembly: GCA_003021325.1. The sequence continues at coordinate 3,865 of PXQM01000082.1, read as the reverse complement.
GGCTTCCCGGCGTACGACCGCGTCGGCGACCGGCTGGTCGTCTGCCCGGCGTTCAACGACCTCTCGGGCGGCACGGTCGTCAACGAGGCCGACGGCTTCCTCTCGCCGTTCCTGCCGGACGGCCTCGCCGACGGGGAGGCGTACCTGCTCGACGGGACCCGGCTCGGGCCGTACCGGCGCGTCTGAGCCGGGGGCGTCGACGCCGACGCCGGACGGCGGCTCGTCCGGTTGCGCTTCGAGACGGCTCCGGCGCCGGGGCGGGCAAGCGCCGCTTCGGAGAGCGGGCCGTTTAATCCGCTCGCGCCCCTACCGGCTGTCGATGAGCGACGCCCCGAGCGCCGGCATGGACGCCTTCGCCCGGCTGCACCCCGAGGTCCGGGCAGCGCTGTCGGAGCGGGGTTTCTCGACGCCGACCGAGCCACAGCGCGAGGCGATTCCGGCGCTCGTGGCCGGCGAGAACGGGCTCGTGGTCGCGCCGACCGGCTCCGGCAAGACCGAGACCGCGATGCTGCCGGTGCTCTCGGCCATCCGGGAGCGCGGCGACCGCTTCGGGATACAGGCGCTGTACGTGACGCCGCTGCGCGCGCTCAACCGCGACATGCGCGAGCGGCTGGAGTGGTGGGGACAGACGCTCGGCGTCGACGTCGACGTCAGGCACGGCGACACGACGGACTACCGGCGACAGAAGCAGGCCGAGAACCCGCCGGACGTCCTCGTGACGACGCCGGAGACGATGCAGGCGATGTTCACCGGCGAGAAGCTCCGCCGGGCGCTCGCCGACGTCGAGCACGTCGTCGTCGACGAGGTCCACGAACTCGCCGAGTCCAAGCGGGGCGCACAGCTGACGGTCGGCCTCGAGCACCTCCGGGAGCACGCCGGGCCGCTCCAGCGGGTCGGGCTGTCGGCGACGGTCGGCGACCCGGTGGAGGTCGGCCGCTTCCTCACCGGCGACCGCGGCTGCCGCGTCGTCGAGGTCGACGCCGGCGCGAACCTCGACGTCGAGGTGCGGACGCCCGAGATACGGCCGGAGGACCACGAGACGGCAAGCGAGCTGCTGACCGACGCCTCGGTCGCCAGCCACGTCCGCTGCATCGACGAGCTCGTGGCCGAGAACGAGTCGACGCTCGTCTTCGTCAACACCCGCCAGACCGCCGAGGGGCTCGGCTCGCGGCTGAAGGCCTACGGGACCGACGTCGGCATCCACCACGGCTCGCTGTCGAAGGAGGCCCGCATCGAGGTCGAGGACCGGTTCAAGCGGGGGGAGCTAGACGCTCTGCTCTGTACGTCGTCGATGGAGCTGGGCATCGACGTCGGCCGCATCGACCACGTGGTCCAGTACGCCAGCCCCCGCGAGGTGCGGCGGCTGCTCCAGCGGGTCGGCCGCGCCGGCCACCGCCGCGAGGCGACCTCCGCCGGCACCGTCGTCACGACCCACCCCGACGACACGATGGAGGCGCTGGCCATCGTCGACCGCGCCGAGCGCGGCGCCGTCGAGGCAGCCGGTATCCACCACGCCAGCCTCGACACCGTCGCCAACCAAATCGCGGGCCTGCTGATGGGCTTCGGGGAGCTGTCGGCCGCCCGCGCCTACGAGGTCGTGACCCGGGCCTACCCGTTCCGGGAGCTCCCTGAGGCCGACTTCAAGGCCGTCCTCCGGCAGCTGTCCGACAACCGCGTCATCTGGCTCGAGGAGGCCGACGACCGCATCGAGAAGTCGAGCGGCACCTGGCAGTACTTCTACGCGAACCTCTCGATGATACCCGACGAGGCCAACTACACGGTGACCGACATGGCCTCCGGGCGGACGGTCGGGACGCTGGCCGAGCGGTTCGTCGTCACCTTCGCGGCCCCCGGCGAGACGTTCATCCAGGGCGGCGACATGTGGCGCATCACCGAGATAGACGACGCCGAGGAGGAGGTGCTGGTGACGCCAATCGAGGACCCGGCCGGCGAGGTGCCCTCGTGGGTCGGCCAGGAGATACCCGTGCCGTACGACGTCGCCCAGCACGTCGGCCGGACGCGGGCGGAGGCCGGCCGCCGGTTCGCCGAGGGCGCCGCCCGTGCGACGGTCGCGGCCGGCCTCGCCGAGCGGTTCCCGTCCGACGAGCACACCGCGATCGAGGCGCTGGCGCCGCTGGAGCGCCACGACGCGCCGGTTCCGGCCGACGACCGTGTCGTCGTCGAGGGCCACGGCCGCAACGTCGTCGTCAACGCGGCCTTCGGGCACACGGTGAACGAGACGCTCGGGCGGCTGCTGTCGGCGCTCATCGGCCAGCGGACCGGGTCGTCGGTCGCCATGGAGACCGACCCCTACCGCATAGAGCTGGAGGTGCCGGGCGGGACGACCGTCGGCGACGTCCGCCGGCTGCTCGAGGAGACCGACCCCGACCACGTCGCCGGGCTCATCGAGCTGAGCCTCAAGAACGCCGACTCGCTGAAGTTCACCCTCGCGCAGGTGGCCGCGAAGTTCGGCGCGCTCAAGCGCTGGAAGGGAACGGGGTCGAGCCGGAATCGCCTCGGGAAGGACCGCCTGCTGTCGGCGCTTGAGGACACGCCGATCTACGACGAGGCGATTCGGGTCGTCCTCCACGAGCAGCTGGACGCGGACGGCGCCGCCGACGTGCTCGCGGCCATCCAGGCCGGAGACATCGCTCTCGAGACGGTCGGCGGGCGCACGGCGCTCGGCCGTGGCGGCCGGTCGTCCGGCCGGGAGCTGCTCGCCCCCGAGAACGCCGACGCCTCCGTCATCGAGACGGTCAAGGAGCGCATCCAGGGCGACCGGGTGCTGCTGGCGTGTCTCCACTGCAAGGGGTGGGACCGCCGCCAGCAGGTCAGCCGCGTCGACGACCAGCCCGAGTGTCCCGAGTGCGGCTCGACGAGAATCGCGGCGCTGAACCCCTGGGCCGACGAGGTGCTCGAGGCCGTCCGGGCCGACGAGCGCGACGAGGCGGCCGAAACGCGGACCGAGCGGGCCTACCGGGCCGCGAGTCTCGTCCAGAGCCACGGCAAGAAGGCGGTCATCGCGCTGGCGGCGAGGGGCGTCGGCCCCCGCAACGCCGCCTACGTCATCAACAACCACCGCGAGAACGAGACCGACTTCTACCGGGACATCCTCGAGCGCGAGCGCAACTACGCCAAGACGAACTCCTTCTGGGACTAGTCGTCCTCGAGTTCGACCTCGTTGGTCGTCACGTGGAGGTACTGGATGCTGGTGGTACCGTTCCGGCCGTCGCCGACGGTCCGGCCGGAGAGGTCCTCGTCGTAGTGCACCTGTACACCGTTGTCGCCCTGGACCTTCTTCGCGATAATCGCGCCGTGTACGTGAGGCTTGTAGTTGCCCTCGTCCATGTCGACCTTGACGTTCGGCGCGTTGATGACGCCGGTGAAGTTGGCCAGGACGCTGGCTTCCTGGTTGCCGTAGTAGTTGACCTCGACCCGCGTCGCGTCGTGTTCTCCGGCCGGCGCCGTCGTGATGTTGCCGCTGCTGAGCGAGAGGTCGTCCGACACGTACAGTTCGACCCGGCCGCCCTCCTCGAAGATGAGCTTCCCCTGGTCGACGTCCAGCTTCGAGACGTCGTACGTGCCCGGCGGGAGTCTGCAGGTGTCGCTCGACTGCACCTGAATGGTGCCGCCGCCGTTCGTACAGCCGGCGGGAACGGAGTCGAGTTCGTCCTCGGGCGGGACCTCGATCTCGGGGGGTCGGGAGTGGGTTCGTCCGGCGACTCCGGCGGCTTCGGGTCGTCCGGCGAGGTCGGGGCCGTGACGCTCGGCGAACCGGGTGTGACACAGGACAGCGACGTATCTCCGTACACCTGGCCCGTGACGGTCACATTGGAACAGCTGATGTCGCCGTCGACACGGAGGT
>PXQM01000081.1 GCA_003021325.1 Halobacteriales archaeon QH_10_70_21 | reverse complement strand
ACTCGTTCGGCGAGACGGTGGCAGTCGACGGGTCGACGGCCGTCGTCGGCGCACCCGACGACCGGGAGCCGAACGGCGAGCGGGCGGGCTCGGCGTACGTCTTCGAGCGGCGCGACGGCGTCTGGACCCAGGCGCGGAAGCTCGCCGCCGGCGACGGCGACAGCGAGGACGGCTTCGGTTCCTCGGTGGCGGTCGACGGGTCGACGGCCGTCGTCGGCGCGCCCGACGACGAGGGGCCGGACAACTCCTCGCTGGGGTCGGTGTACGTCTTCGAGCGGCGCGACCGCGTCTGGACGCAGGCACAGAAGCTCACCCCCGAGGAGAGCAGCGGCGTGGACGAGTTCGGCTTCTCGGTAACGGTGGACGGGTCGAGGGCCGTCGTCAGCGCCTTCGGCGACGGCATCCCGATCGGCAACCTCGCGGGCGCGGCCTACGTCTTCGAGCGACGCGACGGCTCGTGGGTACAGACGCGGATGCTCACCCCCGCCGATGGCGACGGTGAGGACGCGTTCGGTTTCTCGGTTGGAACGAGCGGGTCGACGACACTCGTCGGTGCCTTCGGGGACGAGGACCCGAACGGGCCCTCCGCCGGGTCGACGTACGTCTTCGAGGCCCCCGCAACGCCGAGCGACGCGGCGACCTCGACCCCGGGGTCGACCACGGACCGTCCCGCCGACGAGGAGACGGACGACGAGGACTCCGAGGGGTCCGGAGCCGGACTGGGTATCGGGAGTGCGGTCGCCGGGGTCGCCGGCGCGGGATACCTCCTGAAGCGGCGCGTGTCCGGACGGACCGACGGATAGCCCGATAGCGGTTTGGGGCGACGGGTCGTCGGGTCGCGGTCGGCGCCGGCACGGACGGGGACGGCCGGAAACCGACGCCGTCGCCAACGGAACCGTCTTCTCGCTGTGGCCGGAACGCGGACCCGTGCGGTCGGAGCATCGGGACGGTCTGCTGGCGCTCATCGGGCTCCTCGGGCTGGTCGGAGTCGCGGCGGCGACCGTCGGGGTCGAACGGCTGTTCGACCCGGTCGGCGCTGCGGTCGGCATCGTCGCGGCGATAGCCATCGAGGCCGCCTTCCTCGAGTACCCCTCGCGGCTGCTGGGCCTCCGGGAGCGCCGCTGCGTTCCGGTCGCCGCGGCCTGTGCCGTCCTCGCGGCCGGCCTCGTCGCCGTTCGAACCGCGCCACGGCTGCTCGGCGTCGCGGTCTGGGGGCTGGTCACATACCTCGTACTCCTCGGCCGCATACTGCTCGGCGGCGAGAATCCGGCCGCGGTACTGCTCCGGCGGGCGGGGTGAGCGGACACCGTCGTCTCGCGACGGGCGGCAAGCGATCGCCGTAACGAGGTCGAGACGGACGCCGCCGGAGGGGACGTTCCACCGGGAGCCGTACGGGGCGACGGGCCGACGTTCGGCTCCACGACAGGACCCCGACCGCGGCCAGCAGCGCGGGCAGCGCCGCGAGCGGTCCGAAGTCCGGCCCGTCGGTGTCGGGGTTCGGGCCCGGAGTTCAAGCGTCGCCGTCGTGGTCGCGCGGGTCGGTACGCCGGTCGGTCCGAACGGCCGTACGTTCCGGTGCTGGCCGTCGCTATCCTCGCCGATCCGGTCGTCACCTGCGTTGGGCGGGTCGGCCCCACGTGTTAGTACCCCAGTGCTCGGGGTTCCCCGCGTTGACGCGGGGGCGGAAGTCAAGTGCCACCGGACGCTACGTTCGGTATGCGCGAACTCGTCTTCGCACTCGAGTACGAGCCGGGGGTCAACCGGGTGGCGGATGCGCTCGCCGACAACCCGGGTGCCGCCATCCGGTCGCTGTCGCTGCACGCCACCGACGAGCGGCTCTGGCGCGTCGACCACGCCGCCGGACCGCCCGAGGCGCTCGGGGACATCGAGGCGGCGTTCCTGGCCGCCGACTACTACGCGGACTGTCTGGCGACCGAGCACTGCGGGGCAACGCAGACGACCGAGGTGCTCGACCGGGCCGACGAGACGCTGGTGCTGTACTCCTACTGGGAGCGGTCGCCGGTCTGTACGTCCGTCCCGCACATCGCCCGCGACCACCTCGGCGATGGCCTGCTGTTCGACACGCGCCACGAGGCTCGCCACTACACCTGGCGCATCATCCACTCCGGCGAGGCCGAGGCGACCGCGTTCTTCGAGGCGCTGGAGACTGCCCTCGGCGACGGCGTCCGGATGGAGATGCTCCGGACGGCGGCCGCCGATGGACCGACCGGCGGCACCGACGCGGCACCGGCCGGGATGTCGCCGAAACAGGAAGCTGCCCTCCGGGCCGCCGTCGGGCGGAAGCGGCGCTCGCGAAGGGCCACCTCGCCGGTGACCGGCCCGCAGCGTCACCGTCGCGCTGACCGGGTTTGGAATATTCCAAGAAAGGGTTAGGCAGCTTCCCCTCCTACCGTTACGTAATGAGCGACGACACGAACGCGTCGGCCGGGCCGGGCGACGCAGGCGAGCCCTCCGTCCGGCTCACCGTTCCCGAGATGGACTGTCCCTCCTGTGCGAAGAAGGTCGACCGGAGCCTCGAGCGGGTCGACGGCGTCCTCGAGGCGGCCCTCCAGCCGACCACGGGCACGGCGACGGTGACCTTCGAGAGCGGCACGGTCACCGAGGCGGACGTCGTCGGGGCCATCGAGCGCGCGGGCTACGAGGTCACCGGTAGGAGCGACGAGTCGGACGACACCGGCGACGACGGAATCGACGTCGCCGCGCCGTCGGCGGTCTGGACGAGTCCGCGCGCGCTCAAGACCTGGGCCGGTGCGGTCTTCGTCACCCTCGGGCTCCTGTTCGAGTTCGTCCTGACCGGACCGAACCCGGCGGTGGCGAGCGTCCTCGAGCATCCGCTGACGCTCGCCGACGGCCTCCTCCTGGTCGCCATCGCCACCAGCGGCGCCCCGGTCGTCCGCGGCGGCTACTACTCGGCGCGGAACCGGAGCCTCGACATCGACCTCCTGATGGGGACGGCCATCATCGCGGCCACCGGCATCGGCTACTTCGTCGAGGCGGCCACGCTGGCCGTGCTGTTCAGCGTCGCGGAGCTGCTGGAGGACTACTCGATGGACCGGGCCCGCGACTCGCTGCGGGAGCTGATGGAGCTGTCGCCGGACGAGGCGACCGTCCGCCGGGAGGGCGAGGAGGTGACGGTCCCGGTCGACGGGGTGGCCGTCGGCGAGACGGTCGTCGTCCGGCCGGGCGAGAGGATACCGCTCGACGGCGCGGTGGTCGACGGCGAGAGCGCGGTCGACGAGTCGCCGATCACCGGCGAGAGCGTGCCCGTCGACAAGGCGGGCGGCGACGAGGTCTACGCCGGCAGCATCAACGAGGGCGGCTACCTCGAGGTGGAGGTCACCTCGACCGCGGGCGACTCGACGCTGTCGCGCATCGTCGAGATGGTGCAGGGCGCCCAGGCGAAGAAAACGGAAACGGAGCAGTTCGTCGACCGGTTCGCGGGCTACTACACGCCGGTGGTGGTCGTCCTGGCCGTCCTGACGGCGGCGGTTCCGCCCTTCCTCATCCAGGGGAGCGCGACCGTGGGCGTCGCGGGCTACAGCCTCGTCCTCCCGGGCGGGTGGCAGCCGTGGTTCATCCGCGGGCTCACGCTGCTCGTCATCGCCTGCCCCTGCGCGTTCGTCATCTCGACGCCCGTCTCGGTCGTCTCCGGCATCACGAGCGCCGCCCGCAACGGCGTGCTTATCAAGGGCGGCAACCACCTCGAGGCGATGGGCGCGGTCGACGCCGTCGCCGTCGACAAGACCGGCACGCTCACGAAGGGCGAACTCACCGTCACCGACGTCGTCCCGCTGGGCGGGACCGGCGAGGCGACGCTGCTCCGCCGCGCCGCCGCCCTCGAGGGGCGGAGCGAACACCCCATCGGGGACGCCGTCGTCGACCACGCCGCAGCGGCCGGAATCGGAGCGCCGCCGGAGCCGTCGGCGTTCGAGAGCCTGACGGGCCGGGGTATCCGCGGCGAGGTCGACGGCGAGACCTACTACGTCGGCAAGCCCGGGCTGTTCGAGGAGCTGGGGTTCGACCTCTCTGCGGCCCGCCCCGCCCCCGACGGCGGGGCCGTCCCGGACGCCGCGCGTGCCGACCCGCCCGCCGGCCTGCTCGCCGACCTCGAGCGGGAGGGCAAGACCGTCGTCCTCGTCGGGACGGCGTCGGAACTGCTCGGGGTCATCGCCATCGCCGACGAAGTCCGCCCCGGCTCCCGGCGTGCGGTCGAGCGGCTCCACGAGCTCGGCATCGAGCACGTCGTGATGCTGACCGGCGACAACGAGGGCACCGCCCGGGCCATCGCCGAGCAGGTCGGCGTCGACGAGTACCGCGCCGGCCTGCTGCCCGACGAGAAGGTCGACGCCGTCCGGGAGCTGCAGGCGGCCCACGGCGACGTGGCCATGGTCGGCGACGGCATCAACGACGCGCCGGCGCTGGCGACCGCCGAGGTCGGCGTCGCAATGGGCGCCGCCGGGACCGACACGGCGATGGAGACCGCCGACATCGCGCTGATGAGCGACGACATCGGCAAGCTGCCGTACCTGTACGCCCTCTCGAACGAGGCCAACGGGGTCATCCGGCAGAACATCTGGGGGAGCCTGGGCGTGAAGGCGCTCCTGGCGGTCGGCGTCCCCCTGGGGTACGTCTCCGTCGCCCTCGCGGTCGTCGTCGGCGACATGGGCATGAGCCTCGGCGTCACCGGCAACGCGATGCGGCTGGCCCGCATCGCCCCGGAGAAGGAGGAGGAGGCGACCGAAGCGACGTAGCCGGCCCGGCTCACTCCTCGAGGACCTCCTCGACGACGTCCTCGACGGCCGCCTCGACGGCGTCACCGAGCTCCGTCCGCCGGTGGGCGACGGCAAGCCGGTGGACGACGACGTAGCCGGCCACCGCCGCGACGACGGCGAGAATCAGGTTCCCGACGAGGAGGCGGACGAGAATTTCGGGTCCGGCATCGAGCGAGGCGTCCTCGAGCCGAACCCCCTCGACAGGCCCCAGCAGGACGCCGAGCGCGAAGCTGGCGGCGTAGACGCCCCACTTCACCACCGGGGTGAACACGACGACCGACGCGACGAGGGCGAGCTTGCTGACCCGGTCGGAGACGAGCGCGATGACGACGAAGAGCACGAGCCCGGTCCCGAGCGTCGGCAGCATCGTGATGAGCGTCCCGACGGCGAAGCTCGCCGCCAGCTCGCGCGGCGCGTGCGTCTCCTCGAACGTCGCCCGGAGCGCATCGCGCACCCGGTCGCCGTACGCGCCGACCCTGGTTCGGAGGCTCACTCTCTGTCACGACGGACCCCACGGACGTGTGGTTTCGCGTCGCCGCGCGGGGCCGACGCGGAAACGCAATACCCTTCGGCCGGCGGGCTGTCGGCGTCGTATGGACGCCGAGTTCCGGTTCGACCTCGAACTCCCGGTCCGGTACCGCGAGGTGGACACGCTCGCGCACGTCAACAACGCCGTCTACGCGACGTACCTCGAGCAGGCCCGCGTCAGGTACGTCGACCACGTCCTCGGGTCGGGCTTCCAGGACGGCGGGATGGTGCTGGCGAACGTCGAGATCGACTTCCGCCGGCCCGTGACCTTCGAGGCGGGGTCGGTGCGCGTCGAGTGCGGCGTCGTCGACGTCGGCGAGTCGAGCTTCCGGATGGGCTACCGGGTCCACGCCGGGGGCGAGGCTCCGCCGGCGGCGACCGCCGTCCGTACAGGTCGCCCGGGACGGCGACAGCGCCCGCCCGGTGCCGGAGCCGTGGCGGGCGGCGTTCCGGGCGTTCGAACCCGCCCTGGAGTGACCCGTCGCCGGGCGCCGTCGGTACGCTCTTTGTGGTCCGCGACGGTGCTGAACCGTGGAATCCGACGACCCGACCGTCATCCGCGCGCTGGCGGTGACGGCCGACGACGTGGTGGCCGCCCTCGAGGCCAACGAACGCCGGTCGGCGGGCGCCGTCCTCCGGGTGACGCCGCCGTTCAGCGGGCGGATGCGCGCCAGGCTCCACCGCTCGGGCGCCGAGGCCGACTACGGGACCCCGGCGCCGCTGCACGTCCCGCCCGCCCGGTTCGTGGCCTCGCCGCCGCCGCTCCCGACGCCCGACGACACCGAGGACGAACTCCGGACCGACCCGGACCTCGAGTATGACCCGGAGACCCACCGTCGCCGTCACGAGGCGGCCCTGGAGTCGTGGCGCGCGGCGGTCCGGGAGTCGCTCCGCGAGCGCACCACCATCGACACCCCGGCGGGCCCCCACGAGGTCGACGTTTCGGTTCTCGAGTGACGAACACCGCGGCTGACAGCTACCGGACGAGAGGCCTCGATAAAATTTTTGAAGCTAGCTGAGCCGATTGTAAAATCTTTAGATGGATTGTAACCTCTCGTAAAATAAGCGAAACTGTGTGAATCCTCACCCTACTATTAGTGGTCATCGGCTCATGAGTAAATACGATGAGCGCCTCCACGTTCCCGGATGGCCTGCCGGCGTCGGTTGGCCTGTCGACCCTCCTGTGGCCCGTGCGAGCCGCGGCGTTCTGGGCCGCCGTCCTCCTTCCGTTCTGTTCGCTCGCGCTGCTGTTCGGGGTGGTCGAACTGGAGACGAGCGCCGTCGGACTCGGATCGTTGCTCGCGGCCAACGTGGCCGCCCTCCTCGTCGGGCACGGCTACCGCCGGTAGTCGCCCGGGACCCCCACAGCCATACGTCGGCGCCCCCTACGCCGTCGCATGGACGCCGTTTATCTCGGGTCGACAGGATTGCAGGTCTCCGAAATCGGGTTCGGGACCTGGCGGTTCGGCCGCGAGGACGCCACCGGAACAGTCGAGGTCGACAAACAGCGGGCCTTCGAGCTGCTGG
>PXQM01000074.1 GCA_003021325.1 Halobacteriales archaeon QH_10_70_21 | reverse complement strand
CGTGGCCACGGATAGTCACCGGTCTCGCCCGGATGTCGAAGAACGCGGTCGACGTGGCGATGGTCGGGGTCGCGGTCGGGTCGGCGGCCATCGCCGGCGTCGGCATCGCCGGGCCGTTCTGGGGGCTCGCGTTCTCGGTCGGCGGCGGCGTCGCCGGCGGCACCATCGCCCTGGTCAGCCAGCGGTTCGGCGCCGACGCCCGCGACGAGCTCGGCCTCGCCGTCCGCTCGAGCGTCCTCCTGGTGGTCGCCGCGACGCTCCCGGTCGTCGCGCTGTTCTGGACGTTCTCGGCGGAGCTCATCGGCCTGTTGAGCAGCGACGCCGAGACCGTCCGGCTCGGCGGGAAGTACCTCCGCATCGTCGCGCTCGGCATCCCCTTCGCCGGCCTGAATCTCGTCGGGAGCCGCACCCTCGTCGGCGCCGACGACTCCTACACTGCGATGGTGCTGCGGGCCAGCGGCGCCGTCGCCAACGTCGGTATCAACGCCGTGCTCATCTTCGGGCTCGGGATGGGCGTCGAGGGTGCCGCCATCGGCACCGTCGTCTCCAACGTCGTCGTCGTGGCCGCCTTCGCCACCGGCCTCGTCGTCGGCCGGTTCCCCGGCGCCGGCGAGTTCCCCGTCACCGTCGACCCCCGCGGGCGGTGGGCCGACCCCGGCACCATCTCGGACCTCGTCTCCATCGGTCTCCCCGTCATGGGCCGCAACCTCGTGTGGACCGTCGCCGAGTTCCCGATGTTCGCCATCCTGGACGTCTTCGGCCGGGACGTCGTCTCGGCGTTCGTCATCGCCCGGCGCGTGCTGGGCCTGATGAACACGCCCGGCTGGGGGTTCAGCCTCGCCTCGTCCAGCCTGGTCGGCCAGGAGCTCGGCACCGACGACGAGGACCTCGCCGACGCCTACGGTCGCGAAATCGTCCGGTTCGCGGTGGCCGTCTACGCCGCCGTCGCCGCCGTCGTCTTCCTCCTCGCGGAGCAGGTGGTGGTGCTGTTCGTCGGCACGCCGACCGCCCCGGAGGTCCCCATCGCAGTGCCGCTCGTCCGTGTGGCCTGCGTCGCCGTCGTCTTCCAGGGGGTCTCCGGCGCCGCCTCGGGGCCGCTGAACGCCGCCGGCGACACCCGGTGGCCGTTCCTCGCGCAGGCGCTCGGCATGTTCGGCGTCTCCATCCCGCTCGTCTACCTCGGGACCGTGACGCCGCTGGGCATCTACGGCCTCTACCTGGCGTTCCTCGCCGAGACAACCGTCCCCGCCGCGATGAACTACTACCGGTTCCGCAAGGGCGTCTGGAAGCGGGTGAGCCGGGAGTACCGACCCGACGCCGGCCTGGCCGACGACTGATACTGCCGGCGGTGACTTCGTGACCGTCCGAATCGTCGCAGGGCCACCCCCCGGTAGGGAGATCGGAGACCGGGCCACGATTCACGTAGTCACGTCCGACGGTACGACCCGGCGCCGCCCGGGCTGGGCGTCGCCGTGCCCGCCCGGCGCCGGTCGCCCGTGGATTTATTCCGGGGCGAGTGGAAGCCACGGCCGATGTACAAGCACGTCGCCTTGCTGGTCCGGCAGGAGGGGATGACCCACGGGGAGTTCGTCGACTACTGGCAGTCCAACCACACCCCCATCGCCCGCGACATCGAGGGCGTGGTCCGGTACAACCAGGTGCTGCCGAGCGACCCCGAGCGCGCGGAGTTCGACGGCATCGCGGAACTCTACTTCGAGACGCTGGAGGACCTCCATGCCGCCCTCGGGAGTCCGGGGTCGCGGGACTACGACCCGACGAAGGAGGTTGCGGCGAGGGCCCGCGAGGACGTGGACAACTTCCTGGCCATCGACGAGCGCCCGCGCTTCATCGGCCGCGAGCGCGTCGTCAAAGGCGGGACCTGACGATGCCCGACTACGACGGTCAGGTCCGCGGAGCGTTCCCCGAACTCGACGACATCGAGGATGGGGACCTCCGGGAGGGGGTCGTCGAGGCGTGGACCCTGGGCCTCGAGCGCGGCGGCTGGCGGCACGTCGAGGACATCCCGTACGCCTGGAACATCCACGAGGTGTCGAACGTCGAGCACGTCCGCGGCGTGACCCGAATCGCCCGCGAGACCGCCCGCGAGCAGCGCGAGTTCCACGGTGCCGACCCCGACCTCGACGTGGTGCTGGCGGCCGCGCTGCTGCACGACGTCGGGAAGTGCTACGAGTACGTCGACCACGTCGACGACGGCCTCGTCGACCCCGACCGGGCGACGTACGGTGGCAGCGAGATACCCCACTCCATCTCGGGGTACGCGCTCGCCCACGAGGTCGGCTGTCCCGTCGCCGTCCAGCGGGCCATCCCGCACTTCCTGGGCGAGGTCCCCGACCGGACGCTGGAGGCGGAACTCGTCAAGAGCGCCAACTCGGCCTCGTCGAACGCCATCACGCAGTCGACGATGGGTATCACGCTCCAGGAGTGGGTCGAGGAGTACAGCCAGACGCAGGACTGACGCCGGTTCGCGAGCCCGACCCCCGGCGCACTCGCACGGTCCGTATCAGCGGGGGCAGGGCCTTTAACTGAACCACGGCCGAACCGCGGCCCATGGACATCGAGGCGTTCTTCGAGGGGATGCCCTTCGCGGACATGCTCGGCGTGGAAGTGACCGAGGCGGCCGACGGCCACGCCGAGGGGTATCTCGAGATGCGCGAGGAGCTGTCCTGGAACGAGGACCGCGTGATGGCCCACGGCGGCGTCACGTTCACGCTCGCCGACACCGTCGGCGGCGCGGCGCTGGTGTCGGTCGTCGACCAGCCGGTGCCCACTATCGACATGCGCATCGACTACCTCGGTGTCGCTGGCGGCGACATCCGCGCCGAGGCCGACGTGGTGGGCGACGTTGGCGACGTGGGCACCGTGGAGGTCGACGTCTACGGCGCCGGGGACGACACCCACCTGGCGACCGCACGCGGCGTCTACAAGACCGCCAACTGACGCCTCGTCTGGCAAAGCTTTTTTGTCGACTCTGCTTGAGGGCGGACCAGATGTGCGCGTCGACGACCGCCAAGGTGGCCGCAGTGGGATGGTTCCTGGCGCTGTTCGTGGGGGTCCCGTACGTGGGCAGCCGCTATCCGGGGCTGCTCCCGGCGTGGCTGCCGTCCTGGTTCTTCATGGCCGTCATCGCCGTCGGCTTCGTCGCTGGCGGCTTCCTGCTGAAGGGGCTGGACCTGTGGCGGTGGCACCGGCTTGCGACGTCGATGGGACTCCAGCGCATGGACGGAAACACCGCTGCCGACGCGGGGTTCAACTCGATGGAGGCGTACCGCGGCGAGTTCGAGAGCCGACAGGTGACGCTGGACCACGTCGGCACCCAGGAGAACGTGGCAAGCGACTGGACCCGCGTCGCGGCACGGCACGACGGCGACCCCGGCGGGCCGCTCGTGGTGCGGGAACGGGGGCTCGGTGGCGTCCCCGAATCCGAGTTCCCGCCGTCGGTCGATGTCCGGAACGGGGCGCTGACGGACCGCTTCAACGTGTACTGCGAGGACGCCGGGTTCGCCCGGGACGTCCTCGCCGGCCACGTCCGGGAGCTGCTCGTCGACGCCGACGAGGTCGACGAGGTGAAGGTCGACGACGACACCGTCGTCTCGAGACAGCGGCTCCAGACCTTCGACGCCGACGTGATTCGTGAGCACATGCGGGTCGCGGCCGGTGTCGCCGACGCCGTCGAGACCGCGAGCGGGCGGTAACCGTTCGGCCGCCCTACAGCGCCGGCTTGACCTCGTCGCCGAGCCGGTGGATGCAGTCCACCATCGTCTCCGTGCCGATACCGGGGTGGTACGTGCGGAGGATGAGGTGGGCGTCGTCGCCGACCGCCTCGCGGTAGGCCTCGAGTTCCTCGGCGACCTGCTCCGGCGTGCCGAAGACGGCCTGCTCTTTCAGCTCCCGGCGGCGGTCGGCGTCGAGCTCCTCGACCGGCTCGCCGGAGAAGATCTCGGCGTACTGGCGCTGGATGTAGAGGAAGCCGTCCCGCATCGCGTCCCACGCTTCCTCGCGGGAGTCGCCCACGAAGCCGTGCCGGATGACGTACGGCGTGAATTCGCGGTCGACGCCCTCGTCCTCGCGGACGCTGCGGGCGTCGGCGACGCGCTTTGCGACCCCGTCGACCGACAGCGCCGAGGGCGCACACCACGCGTCGGCCTCGCGTGCGGCCCGGCGGACGGCGGGCTTGGCCGAACCGCCGAGCATCACCGGGATGTCGCGCTCGGGCTTCGGCGTGACGGACACGTCCGGCGACGCCGGGTGGAACTCCGGCTCGTAGTCCAGCGGGCCGTCGGACCACGCGGCCCGCAGTAGCCGCACGGCGTCGGCCAGGCGCTCGGCGCGCTCCTCGCGCGGGACGCCGAACTCGTCGAACTCACGCGGGTTCGAGCCGATCGCGAGCCCCAGCGTGAGCCGTCCCTCCGAGAGCAGGTCGACCGTGGCGGCGTCCTCGGCGAGGCGGACGCCGTCGTACAGCGGTGCCAGCGCGATGCAGGTCCCGATCTCGACCTCGTCGGTCTCCGCGGCGATGGCGCCCAGCGAGGGCATCGTCGCCGAGAGGTAGCCGTCCTCGCGGAAGTGGTGCTCGGAGATC
>PXQM01000073.1:2355-11642 GCA_003021325.1 Halobacteriales archaeon QH_10_70_21 | reverse complement strand
GACCACTTCGCAATGCACTACTTCGAACTCGAGCCCGGGGAGTCGTTCTCCGGGGGGCTCCACACCCACCACGACCAGGAGGAGGTGTTCTACGTCCAGTCGGGCGAGGCCACCTTCGACGTCGCCGACGAGCCCGATTCGTCGGCGACCGAGAGCGTCCCGGTCGGCGCCGGCGAGGTCATCCGAGTTCCGCCCGGCCGGTTCCAGGAGGGATACAACGACGCTGACAACGACGAGCCGGTGGTCGGCTTCGCGTTCGGGGCGCCCGCCTCGAAGCACGACTGGGACGCCATCGAATCGGTGCTGCACTGCCGGGAGTGCGGCGAGGAGACCGGCCACGGGCTCGCGCTGACCGACGCTGGTGGCTTCGAGCTCACCTGCGAGGAGTGCGGCAACGGGGTGACCTTCTGAATACGACGCGTCGGCCCCGCGTCGACGTATTTTTCACCTTAGATAGAAAGGCATTTCTGCTTGCATATAGGCGCTTGTAACACATGCCACACTGCCGCAACTGTGATGCGTTCGTCACCGAGAACTACGTCCGGGTGTTCGCACCACAGGAGATGTCGACCGTTCGGGTCTGCCCGAACTGCGAGGACAAACTGAGGGACGGCGCCGAGGTCCGAGAGGCGCGGTCGACGCGACAGAACTGATTCTCCGGGGCCGCCACGGCGGGCGGTCCGTACGGTCCCCGGCAGCCGTGTGGGACGGCGACCACGACCAGCGGGGTGCCCGCGAGGGGCAACCCGCTACGGGCGGGTCACGGTCGCGTCGTCCCGCGGCGTGCTCTCGATGGCGGCCAGGAGGTCGCTGGACGGGAGTACGGTGGCGTCGCGGGGCGGGTCGGTCCCCTCGAGTGCGAGAAGCGTCTGGCTCCGGTCCGCCAGCGCCGCGTTCGGGCCGTCGACGGGCGCCGCCAGCACCGTGGCGTCGGCGGCGTCGACGAGGTCGGCCGCAGCCGCCCGCCGGTCGGCCGGGATGGCCTCGAACGGCGGCGCGACAACCACCTCGCGGGCGACGCTCCCAGCAGTCGCCAGCGCGGCGTCTCCCGTGGGGAGGACGCCGGCGGTCACCTCGATGCCGGCGTCGGCGAGCCGGCCGATGACCCGGGCGGCCCGGTGGCCGCCGCCGAGGACGTGGACCCGGCGGTCCGACGGCGGGGCGTCCGAGAGCGGCGTCACCGCGCGCGTGCCGGTCACGGGGTCCGTCGAGACGGCGGTCCGGACGTCGAAGGCCGCCTCCAGCCGGTCGGCGGTGAGCACCTCCGCCGGCGGTCCGGTCGCGAGGAGGTGCCCGTCGGACAGCAGCGCCACCTCGTCGCAGAACCGCGCCGCCAGCTCGAGGTCGTGGATGGCCGCGACGACGGTCTTGCCGTCGTCGGCCAGCTCCCTCGCCAGCGAGAGCGTCCGGACCTGGTGGTTGATGTCGAGGCTGGCGGTGGGCTCGTCGAGCAGCAGGACCGGGGTCGCCTGTGCCAGCGCCCGGGCGATGATGACCCGCTGGCGCTCGCCGCCGCTCAGCGCACCGACCGAGCGGTCGGCGAAGCGGGCGGTGTCGGTCCGCTCGAGCGCAGCGTCCACGGCCTCGCGGTCCTCGGCGTCGACGGTCCCGAACCGCGAGCGGTGGGGCGTCCGCCCCATCGCGACCACGTCCCTGACGTCGAAGTCGAACGCCAGCTCCGTCCCCTGCGGGACGGTGGCCACCTCGCGACCCAGGGCCCGGGCGGAGAGCGACTCGACCGGGGTGCCGTCGAGCGTGACGGTGCCGGCGTCCGGCGAGAGCACCCCGTTACAGGTCCGCAACAGCGTCGTCTTCCCCGCCCCGTTGGGACCGACCAGCGCGAGGAACCGCCCCGCCTCGACGTCCATCGAGACCTCCTCGAGGACCGTGGTGCCGCCGAGCTCGACCGAGACGTCCTCGAGCCGTATCACAGCGCGTGCACCTCCCGGCGACGCAACAGGTACAGGAAGAACGGGGCGCCGAGGGCGGCGGTGACGATGCCGACGGGCATCTCGGCGGGGCCCATCCGCGCGACAGTGTCGGTGGCGACGAGGAAGACCGCGCCGGCCAGCGCGCTCGTCGGCAGCAGTATCCGGTGGTCGGGGCCGACGACCAGCCGCATCACGTGCGGGACGATGAGGCCGACGAAGCCGATGACGCCCGAGACGGCGACGGCGGCGGCCGTGACGACGCTCGAGGTGGCGAGCAGCACCCGCTTCGTGCGCTCGACCTCGATGCCGAGCGTCCGGGCGTCCTCCTCGCCGAGCAGCAGGACGTTCAGGTCGCGGGCGTACGCCAGCAGGACGACGAAGAAGACCCCGACGACGGGCAGCGCGACCCGGACCCGACCCCAGGTGCTGTTCTGGAGGTGGCCCATGAGCCAGTAGACGGCGGTCTCGAGCCCGTCGCCGGCGTGCAACAGCAGGTACGAGATGACGGCACCGAGGAAGGCCTGGACGGCGACGCCGGCCAAGAGCAGCGTCGCGACCGGGGTCCGTCCGCCCTCGGTGGCGATGAGGTAGACGCCGAAGGCCGCGACTAGGGCGCCGGCGAACGCGAAGGCCGGCAGCCCGAACGGCAGCGACAGCGGCAGAACGATGAACGCGACCGCGCCGACGGCCGCCCCCGTCGAGACGCCGATGATGGAGGGGTCGGCCATCGGGTTCCGGAAGAACCCCTGCATGACCGCGCCCGCCAGCGCGAGCGCGAACCCGACGACGGCACCCAGCGCGATGCGCGGCAGCCGGATTCGCCCGACGATGGTCTCCGTCGATGGGGCCACCTCGAAGGAGAACGGCCGGGCCCACGCCAGCCCTGCCCCGTCGACCGTCGGCAGCACGAGGCCGTTCAGCACCACCCGCGCGACCGAGAGCGGCCCGATGTCGGCGTACCCGAGCGTCGCACTCGCGAGGACGACGCCGACCAGCAGGCCGGCCAGCCCGGCCGACCACGCGACCGTCCGGCGGAGAACCATGCTGTTCAACTTTGATTGCTTTAGCCAAATACTTATTGTCCTCGTTTCTCTGTTGGGACGATGCTCCGACGTCACCTCGCCGCGCTGTTGGTACTACTGCTGATACTCTCCGCGTCGGTCGCGGCGGTCCCCGTCGCCACGACGACGACGCAGGACGGTGCCGACTGTTCGTTCCCCTACACCGCAGAGGACGCGACGGGGACGAACGTGACCGTCGAGGAGGAGCCCCAGCGCATCGTCGTGTTGCAGGCCAGCGCCGCCCAGACGGTCTGGGAACTCGACGCCCAGGACCGCGTCGTCGGCGCGCCGGTCAACCCGACGACGTCCTACCTCGACGGCATCGAGTCGACGGAGGACGTCCTCCAGGAGGACCAGTTCACGGTCAACCAGGAGGCCGTCGTCGAACTCGAGGCCGACGTCGTGCTCGCGCCGAACGTCATCCCGGACGAGACGGTCGCCAGCCTGCGCGACGCCGACCAGACCGTCTACAAGTTCGGCTTCGGCACCTCCCTCGAGTTCATCGCCGAGAAGACGACCAGGACCGGCCGGCTCATCGGGGCCTGCGACGCGGCCGCGGCGACCAACGAGGAGTACAACGCCGCCATCGAGGACGTGAGCGAGCGGACCGACGAGTACGAGTCGCCGCGCGTGATGTACTTCACCGACAACTTCACCGCCGGCGGCGGGACGTTCATCGACTCGCTCATCACGACGGCCGGCGGGACGAACGTCGCCGCCGAGAACGGCGTCCAGGGCTACGGCCAGATAAACGAGGAGGCGCTCGTCGAGTGGGACCCCGAGGTCATCGTCGTCAGCGGCGTCGAGGGGGGCGTTCCCGACACCGACGCCTACGTGTCGACCTTCGCGGTCCGGAACGACCAGGTCGTCACCGTCGACGCCAACTTCGTCAGCCAGCCCGGCCCGCGCGTCGTCGTGGCCCTGCGGACGATGGCGGCGGCCTTCGCCGAGGCCGACCTGGAGGACGACGCCACGCCGACGCCGACACCGACCGAGGCGTCGATGGACGGGACCGAGACCGACGGGTCGATGAACGAGACGGAGACCGAGGAGCCGACCGACGCCGACGGCCCCGGCCTCGGCGTCGTGGCCGCGCTCGCCGCGCTGCTGTCGGTCGCACTCTTCGTCCGCCGCCGGTAACTGCAACCGTCCGCTTTTTACGCGCCGGCCGTCCACGCCCGAACATGGTCGAGAACGTCATCTGGCCCGCCTATCTCGACGCCACCTGCTCCCGGAGCGAGGGCCGCCGGGTCCCCGAGGACCTCGCCGTCCCTGAGCCGACCGTCGACGAGATCGCCCAGGCGGTCCAGCAGGTCAGCTACGACGCCGTCATCGAGCGCGACAAGACCTACCCGCGGGAGTACGAACCCCGCGGGCGGGTGCTGGTGAAGGGCGCCGACGACGCGACCAAGTCCGACCTGCTGGGGGCCATCCCGGACGACGAGGTGCCGGCGCTCGGAACGGCGGTCGTCGACCAGCAGCTCGCGGACGTGGGCCGTATCGTCGACGTCTTCGGGCCGGTCGAGCGGCCCTACGCGGCCGTCTCGCCGGCCGACGGCGTCGTCCTCGCGGAGCTGCTCGGCGAGAAACTCTATGCCGAGTGACATCACAACGACCAAACGGCCGGCGCCGGCAGTGTGGGTATGAAGCGAGCATACGTCGCCGTCGCCGCCACCGTCGGGCTCTTCGTGCTCGTCCAGGTGGGCGCGCTCGCCCTGGTCGAGCCCTTCATGGACGCCGGCTACCAGACCGTCGAGGACCCCTCGGACCCGACCAACAGCCTGCTGTACGTCGGGGCCATCCTCGTCGCGACGGTCGTCATGCTGGGCGCCATCCGGCTCGGCGTCGACAGAATCCTCCAGGGGCTCGTCGTCTTCGCCGCCGTCTTCCTCGCGTTCTACGTCTTCTCGGTGGTCGTCCCGCCGGTCCTGATGGTCGCGGGCCTCAACGTCCCGGCGGTCGCTGCGGCGCTCGCGCTCGGCGGAGGGCTGCTCTTCTACCCCGAGTGGTACGTCATCGACGCCGCCGGCATCGTCATGGGGGCCGGCGCGGCGGGGCTGTTCGGCATCAGCTTCGGACTGGTGCCCGCGCTGCTGTTGCTCACCGTCCTCGCCGTCTACGACGCCGTCTCGGTGTACGGCACCGAGCACATGCTCGCGCTGGCGTCGGGCGCGATGGACCTCCGGCTCCCCGTCGTCTTCGTCATCCCGCTCACGCTGTCGTACGGGGCGGACGACAACGGCGCGGCCGACAACGAGGGCGAACCCCCGGAGGGCGGTGCCACCGAGGGGACGGACCCCGGTGGCACCGACCCCGACGAGGAGGCCGAGGACCCCTTCGCCCGGGACGCGTTCTTCATCGGGCTGGGCGATGCGGTCATCCCGACGATTCTCGTCGCCTCGGCGGCCTTCTTCCGCCCCGGCGACACCGCGCTCCTGGGGGCGCCCGGAATCGCGCTGACAGTGCCCGCCCTGGGGGCGATGACCGGCACGCTCGTCGGACTGCTCGCGCTCATGTGGATGGTCATGCAGGGTCGCGCCCACGCCGGCCTGCCGCTGTTGAACGGCGGCGCCATCGGGGGCTACCTCGTCGGCGCCGTCGTCGCCGGGGTCGCGCTCGTCGAGGCCGTCGGCCTCGCGCCGTACCTCTGATACGGCTCGTTGTAACGGGTCACCGGCCATCGCCGACCCGGGCTGGCGATGACCGGCAACGGAGTCCAACGGTCCGCAGGGGGCGTCACTCGCCGGTCAGCGCCTCGCTCCCCGGGAGGAACTCGATGGTCTCGCCCAGCCCCACCTCGCGGGCCTTCTGGTAGAGCATCCACCCGGCGGCGACGGTCTCGACGCCCGTCCCGCCGCTGTCGAAGAGGGTCACCTCGGCGTCGTCGGTCCGTCCCGGCTCGTGGCCCGCGACCACCTCTCCGAGTTCGGCGTGGACGTGGCCGTCGTCGACGAGGCCGGCCTCGCGGGCGGCCAGAAACGACCCCGCGTCCTGGAAGACGCGGTCGCGCAGGTCCGGGACGTACGTGCTCCGTGCGACCGTCTCCGACGGTATCTCCCGTTTGTCGCGGTCGTACTGCCCCATCGCGGTGACGTGTGCGCCGTCAGGCAGGGCCGCGTCCTCGAAGACCGGCTCCGAGGCGGTGGTCGCGGTGATTACCACGTCCGCGTCCTCGAGCGCACCGGCCGCGGACCCGACCGCCGAGACGTCGGCCGCGAGGCGGTCGTCGAACTCGGCCGCGAACGCCTCGCGGTGCTCGGGCGTCGGCGAGTACCCCCGCACGCGCTCGAAGTCCCGGACCGTCGCGGTCGCGCGCAGCTGTCCCCGGGCCTGTGCGCCGGCCCCGACCACGGCACAGGTTCCCGCGTCCTCGCGGGCGAGTTCGTCGACCGCGACGGCGCCCGTCGCGCCGGTCTTGAACGGGTTCATCGAGGCCCCGTCAAGCAGCGCGACCAGGCGGCCCGACTCCGCGTCGAACAGCGGCAGCACGAAGTGGACGTCCTCGTCGGCGAAGCCCGCTGCGTAGGTGTACCCGCCCATGGCGCCGACCTCCGGGAGGACCGCCAGGTAGCCGGTGGTCATCCCCGGCGGGTCGGCGCTGACGAGTTTCGTCCGCGGCGCTGCGGTCCCGTCGGTGCCGTGGCTCTGGTAGCCCGCGCGGACGGCGTCGACGTACTCGGCCGGCGTCGCGAGGCCTGCGAGTTCGTCGCTCCGGAGAAACAGGACGTCGGTCATGGCGGTGGCTTCGGCGGCGGTGCGCTTAGAGGCTGCGTCTAGTCGGAGGGCTGGTGGCCGGCCGAGGCGGAGTCGGTGACGGCCTCCCCACCGTCGGCGACGGCCGTCACCGGCCCGTTGACGAACATCGCGTGGCCCATCAGACCGACCGCGACGGTCGACGCCAGCGGCACGGCGAGCGAAAGCGAGAGACCACCGGTCAAAAACAGCGCGGTCAGGCCGGCGAGCGAGAGCGGTATGAGTCCCAACACGAGGTCGTAATAACTTAACATAGTATAATTATACCTAAAGCGAATACTGTCATAAGTGTTTCGCAGTATCCGAGGAAACTACGTGTGGTCACGAGGAAAGCTACGAAAAACTTCGTTGTAAGTTATACATGGAGTGTCAACTACGACGGTCCGGATAAACACGCGAGCGAAGGTATCAGACAAACGTTCTGTCCTGTCTGTATGAACGATTGGCGTGAGCGACGGCGAGATACGCAGTGCGCATACCGCTGGGCCGACAGCGCCGTCCGGAGTCCGTTCGTTTATTCCGTTTCCGGGACGAGCGCCCGACCATGACGGACGGTGGACCGGGCGTCGATTACGCCGGCCGTGCGCGCGAGGTGCTCGGGTTCTCGCGGTGGTGGCAGATAGCGGCTGCGGTCGGGATGATGGCGGCTGTCAGCCCCTACCAGTACGTGTGGTCGTCCATCGCGCCGCCGCTCGCCGAGCGTCTCGACATCGCGCCGGCGGCGCTCGGGGCGGTCTTCTCCTTCTACGTCGTCTTCCAGTCGCTGTCGCAGTTCCCCGCCGGGTGGTGGCGCGACCGCCGGGGACCGGGGGCGCTGATATTCCTCGCGGCGCTGCTGTCCGGCGGTGGCTACGTCGGCCTGGCGTACGCCACCACGGTCCCACAACTGTACGTCCTCTACTCGCTCGGGTCGGTCGGCGTCGGCATCGTCTACACGGTCGCGGTCAACACCGCCGTCAAGTGGTTCCCCGACCGGACCGGGCTCACGACCGGCCTCGGGACGATGGCGTTCGCGGCCGGGAGCGCCCTCGCGGTCCCCTACGTGCGTGCGAACGCGACGGTCGACGGCTACCCGGCTGTCCTCCGGGACATCGGTCTCGTCATCCTCGTCGTGCTGCTGGCCGGCGCCGTCCTGCTTCGGGACCCGCCCGGGGAGTGGCTCGACCTCGCGGACGACGAGGCGTCGGCCGACGTCGCGGCCTCGCTCCGCGGGGCCGCCTACACCACCCGCCAGATGCTCCGGACCTGGCAGTTCTGGCTGCTGTACGCGATGTTCGTCGCCACGGCCGGCGCCGACCTCGTCGTCATCGCCAACGTCGTCACCTTCGCCGAGGAACTCGGCTTCACCTACGACGTCGCCACCATCGCCGCGACGCTGTTACCGCTTGCGGCCGGGGCCTCGCGGCTCGTCCTCGGGGAGGTCACCGACCGCCTCGGCCGCAAGCGCGTGATGGTCGTCTCGTTCCTCCTGGCGGGACTGTTCCGGTTCGGCCTCGTCGCCGCCGGGCGGGCGGACCGTCCCGCCGCGTTCGTCGCCCTGGTCACGCTGGCGATGTTCTTCTCCTCGCCGCTGTACGTCTACTTCCCGGCGCTCCTGTCGGACTACTACGGTTCGGAGTTCTCGTCGGGCAACTACGCGGTGCTCTACACGGCGAAGGTCGGCGGCGGCGTCGTCGCCGGCACCGTGGCTGGCTACCTCGCCGCCGTCTACGGCTGGGGATCGACGTTCGCGCTCGGCGGCGCCCTGGCCGCCGGCGCCGGACTCGCCGCCCTCCTGTTGCGGCCCCCGGCCGCGTCCGGCCTCGAGGACGCTCCGACGGACTGAATCCGCAAGCACTTGTACGGGGGGAATCGAACGCTCCTCCATGGCAGACCAGTCGTTCCTCGAGCAGCGACTCGACGCGAGCACCTGGCCCATCGCGGTCGGGGACCTCGTCGTCCTGCTGCTGTTTCTGCTCGCCGGCACGCTCCAGCACTGGACGCTCGAACAGGTGCAGGTCGACCCAGTCATCTACGTCTACGCGGCCGCCCCGTTCATCGCCGGGTGGCTCGTCTGCGCGCCGCTCGTCGGCGCGTACTCGCCGGGCGGCGGGTCGGCGCCGAACTCCTCGATACCGCTCGCCATCAGGTCGTGGATACCCGCAGCCGTCATCGGCCTCGCCGTGCGCGTTCTCGCCATCCCCGGCCGCGGCGCAGCGCCCGCTTTCATCGTCGTCATGCTCGTCGGCGGGACCCTCGTGTTGGCCGTCTGGCGGTACCTCTACTTCCTCGTTCAGTAGCGCCTCCTCGCCTCGCTTCCCTCTCGTTTCGCTCCTGCTCGAGTCCCTTCACGCCGGGGGCGGCCCCGGTGACTGTCGGACCACCGTCCGCTCGTCAGGCGAGCAGTTCGACGATACTGGGCAGGACCTGTACACCGGTGAACATGACGTGGCCCCGGCGAGACCCCGCGACGGCCGTCCACACGCCGAGCACGACGACCGAGACGAAGGCGACGACGCTGCCGTAGCGGACCGTCTCCATCGTGAACCGTTCGAGCCGGAGG
>PXQM01000073.1:0-2330 GCA_003021325.1 Halobacteriales archaeon QH_10_70_21 | reverse complement strand
CAACGGCGAGCCGGGCGAGCAGGTTGATGGCGACGAACGCACCGACGGCGACACGAAGGGCGCTCGGTCCGCGCGCGATTGCCATCCTTGACGGTCGGTCGGTCCGATCACCCCCCTGTCCTCGCGACCGTCGTAGCCGGTTGCTCGACAGGAGCGTTGTGCCAGTTCGCGGGCCCGCATCGAGCGAGTCCCGGCGGTCGATTTACTCCTTGACGCCCACGACGGTCATCTCGAAGCCGTACTCGACGGGGCGGGCGTCGAGGCCCGACTCCTCGATTGCGGCCTCGAGTTCGCCGGCGGTGAAGAACCGCGAGTCGAAGCCGAACAGCCCTTCGCCCTCGTCGAGCAGCCGTCCGCGCCGGGTCGAGCGGTCGAACTCCCGGACGACGAGGACGCCCCCGGGCGCCAGCGCGCGGGCGGCCTCCGCGAGCGCTGCCTCGTGGTCCGGGAAGTGGTGGAAGGCGTCGACGATGAGCACCGCGTCGACGCTGCCGTCGGCCAGCGGGAGGTCCTCGGCGCTCCCCTGGACGGTCTCGAGCCCCCGCCCGCGAGCGCGCTCGAGCATCCCGCGTGCCGGGTCCAGTACCGTCGCGCCGACCTCGCGTGCGACGCGGCCGGAGCCGCCGCCGACCTCCACGCAGCGCTCGACCTCCCGGTCGGCGCAGAACAGCCCCTTCCGGAGGGCGGTCCGGTCCGCCGACGGCATGAACAGGTCGTAGACCGGCGCGAAGGCGTCGAACGCTCGAACGTCCCAGCGCATACCGACCCCTCGGGCGCCGGGCATAACACCGTTGCCCCCCAACGGTGGCCATGGAGCGCCTCGTCCTCGGGTGGCCGCCCGACGGGCCGACCCTCCGGCTGGACTACCGGCGGTTCAGCTACGCCGGCAAGTTCGTCATGTCGAACACGGGGAAGGCGGTCGTCCGCGACGAGGGGGTGGCGGCCGACGGCGAGTACGACGACGCGGTGGTGGCCGCCGTCGCGTTCAACGCCGACCGGACCGACCCGGGGACGCTGTGGCTCCGCTACGTGACCGTCCGGCACGACCGCCGCGGCGAGGGGCTGGGTCCGCAGCTCTGTGCCTTCGTCGTCGACCGGGCCGCCGACCGCGGCTACGACCGCGTCCGTATCGCCGTCAACAACCCCTTCGCCTACGAGGCGCTGTACCGGGCCGGCTTCGGGTTCACCGGCGAGACGACGGGGCTGGCGGAACTGGTGCTGGAGCGTCCGGCCGACGAGCCCGCCGCCCGCCCGTCCGGGGAGTACCAGGAGGGGCTCGACCGGTTCCGGAAGCGGGAGCTTTCCGACGAGGAGCGGTCCTTCCTCCAGCGGAAGGTGGACGAGCCGGCACCGCCGACCGAGTGACCGCCGGCGCGCCGCGGGTTTCAAGCCGCCAGCGAGCCTACCGCCGCCGATGGGAAACGCGGACCTGCGACAGCTGGCGGTCATCGAGTCCACGCCCTTCGACGGGGTGGGCGGCTCGGTCGTCGCCGTCGACGCCCACAACTGGCTGTACCGCTACCTGACGACGACGGTCAGGTTCACGAACAGCGACGTCTACACCACCGCCGACGGCGAGGAGGTGGCGAACCTCGTCGGCGTCGTCCAGGGGCTGCCGAAGTTCTTCGAGCACGACGTGAGGTCGACGACGCCGACGCCGCCGAGGTGGCGGCGCTGGAATCCCGCACGCAGCGCCTGACCGGCACCATCCAGGAGACGACCCGCGAGCTGTTCGAGCTGCTCGACGTGCCGTACATCGAGGCGCCCGCGGAGGGCGAGGCCCAGGCGGCCCACATGGCCCGCCACGGCGACGCCGACTACGTCGGTACCGAGGACTACGACGCGCTGCTGCTCGGCGCTCCCCACACCCTCCGGCAGCTCACGAGCACGGGGGACCCAGAGCGCATGGACTTCGAGGCGACCCTCGAGGCACACGACCTCACCTGGGAGGGGCTGGTCGACGCGGCCGTCCTCATCGGCACCGACTTCAACGAGGGCATCTCCGGCGTCGGCCCGAAGACCGCCGTGAAGCTGATACACGAGCACGGCGACCTCTTTTCGGCGCTTGCGGCCCGCGAGGAGACCATTCCCCACGCCGACCGCATCCGGGCGATGTTCCTCGACCCGGCGGTGACCGACGACTACGACTACGACCCCGACATCGAGCCGGACCTCGAGGCGGCCAAGCGCTACGTCCCGGCGGAGTGGGAGGTTCCGGCCGCCGAGGTCGAGCGCGGCTTCGAGCGCATCGAGCAGTCCGTCGTCCAGACCGGCCTCGACCGGTGGACGTGAGGCAACGTCGTCGGAAGCCCCCAATAGCGGGGTCAGAC
>PXQM01000072.1 GCA_003021325.1 Halobacteriales archaeon QH_10_70_21 | reverse complement strand
CCCGAACGGCTCCGGGGTGCCGGTTCCGGGCGCGAACGCCGGGTCCGCGGCGTCGACGTCGACGCTGAGGTAGGCGTCGCCGTCGAACGACGGCTCCCACTCGGGGACCTCTTCCGGCGGGACGACGGTCACGTCGGCCCCGGCGGCGCGGTCCCACTCGGACTCGCTGCCGGTGCGGGCACCCAGCAGGACGGCCTCCCCCGCGATTTCGAGCGCGTGGTTGGTGACCGTCGCATGAGAGAGCTCATTGCCGGCGTACGCCTCGTAGAGGTCGAGGTGGGCGTCCAGGCAGACGTAGACGTCCGGGTCCGTGGCCCGGAGGCCGGCGACGGTGACGGTGTGCTCGCCGCCGACCACGAGCGGGAGTCGACCGACCTCGCGGTGGTCGCGGAGGTGGCCGGCGAGGAACTCCAGGTAGTCGGCGGCGTCGTCCCACGGCTCGACGTCGCCGGCGTCGGTAACCAGCCCGGAGAAGCGGCTGTCGGTGCGGTGGGCGAAGTCGTCGAACGGGCGGGCGAACCGACGGACGCGCTCGGGGCCGAACCGGGCGCCGGGACGGAAGGTGGTCGAGACGTCGAGCGGCGCGCCGACGACCGCGTAGGCCGCCGCTTCGGGGTCGACGGTCGCGCCGGGAAACTCGCCCATCCGCCCTATACGACCTTGCGCTGGCCCTCGTACTCGAGGTACTCTATCTCGTCATCGGGGGACGGGTCCAGGTCCTCCGGGATGCGCATCGTGATGGTCTCGTAGGTCTCGAGGTCCATCACCTGCATGTCGCTGCCGGAGACGGAGACGACCTGGCCCTGCTTGCGGTTGATGATTGGCACCCAGACCTTCGCGTCGACGGGCTGGGTGAAGTTGCGCTTCTGGCCGTCGAAGACGCCCGTTCCCTCGACGCGGGCCTTCGCGCTGCCGTGCTTGCCCGGCTTGGACGTGCTGTAGGAGGTTATCTCCGACGGAACGTCGTCGATCATCACGTAGTTCCCCTCCTGGAGGTCCCGGACCTCGTTCTGCTCTTTCGGCATACCAACCGGTTCCCGTCGGCGGAGTATAAACGGTTTGGAAGCGTCCAGGCCTCAGGCCGCGACGTAGCCGCCGTCGGCCCGCTCTGCCAGCCCGAGGACGACCGCCCACTCAAGAACCCGGCGGAGTCGCTCGCGCCAGACTCCCGTCTCGTCGGTGTGGCGGAGCCGCTCCCACTGCGGAACCCGGTCCTCGAGCCGCTCGAACACCGCGTCGACGCCGAGCGGTCCGTCGGCCGCCGCGAGCGTCGCGAGGACGTCCTCGGCGAGGTAGACCCGCTCCCGGAAGGCCGCCCGGAGCCGTTCGGGGTCGGCCTCGTGGGGGAGCCGGCGGTACTCGCCCTCCGTCTCCTCGACCAGCTCCAGCGCCCGGAGGAACGTCAGCCACTCCTTGGCGTCGTCCTGTGCGCCGAGGTCCGTGCGGCGGACCAGCCGGGCACAGCAGGAGGTCTCGTCGTCGGGGACGAGCGGGACCGCCGCCTGCATCTCCGCGACGGCGTCGACCGACGCGGCGGGCTCGGGGAGGACTTTGAACTTCACGGCTCCAGGCCGAAGCTCTCGGCGAGCAGCGCCTCGTCGGTCCGGCCGAGGACCTCGACGCCCTCGCCGACGACGTCGATGGTGACCTGGGCCGGCGCGAACACCTCGACGGGTATCTCGTAGAAGTCCCAGTCGTGCTCGGCGAAGATGTCCGCGAACGGCGTCCCGAACTCGTCGCCGGCCGAGGAGGGCACCTCACCGAACCGGTCGAAGGCCGCGTCGACGGTCAGGTGGACCTGCCCGCCGTACGCCAGCGCGTCGTTGGTCCGGGCCATCGCGGCCCCGTCGTCGGCGGCGACGGGGGCGACCGGCGCCGCTCCCGTCGCCGTCAGCACCTCCAGCGGGTCGTAGCCCAGCTCCGACAGCCGGAAGACCGCGAGTTCGGCCGCCCGGGCCGCCATCACGACGCTGCCGGTGACCCCCGCCGTCGAGAAGGCCGGCAGGAAGACGCTCGAGACGGGGACGCCGGCCATCTCGGCGACGTGCTCGGCGACGGCCTCGCCGGGCAGCTCGTCGCTCTCGACGGCCAGCACCGCGAAGTCCGAGGCGTCGCAGTAGCCGATGCGCCGGAACTCGTCCTCCTCGGCGACCAGGGCGCGCGCGGGGCCGCTGCCGAGGCCCTCGAAGCCGTCGACGGACAGCTCCCAGCCCGCCTTCTGGGCGCACAGAAGCGCCATGGCGGGGTGGTCGGTCGACGTCTCGACGTGCGTCAGGGGCGCGCCCGCTATCTCGTCGACGCCGGTCTGGACCGTCGCCAGCCCGCCGGTCTGTATCTCCGAGAGCAACAGCCCGGCCTCGATGCCGCCGACCGCCTCGACGCCGAAGTCCAGCACCACGGCCCCGTTGTCGAGTTCGACGACCTCGATGGCCAGCTCGTCCGCGAAGTCGATGGCCTCGTCGACCAGCTCGACGGCCATCCGGTTGAGACTCTCCATGCCCCGGCCTCGGGCCGTTCGGCGGATAAGGATTCCTGACGCGGCCGACCGACGGGTATTTTGTGCCCCCGGCCCTCTCACCGTGTCATGAGTCTCAAGCGCGCCGTCGCCGCCCCGTTCCGCGAGGAGGGGAGCCCGGAGATGGGCGAGAGCGCGTTCGTCGTCGCCCTCTCGCTGGACCGCGACTGGTTCTCGCCGGACCAGGCCAAGCGGCTGGTCGACGTCGCGGCCAGCGAGGGGCTGCTCGACCGCGGGGACGGCCGCGTCCGGGCCCGGTTCGACCCCGCGGCGGTCGACATCCCGGAGGGGTTCGAGCCCGGCGAGGCCATCCTCCAGGAGCGGTCGACGTTCGAGCGGGTGCTCGACGAACTCGTCGAGGCGGGCCACGAGAAACAGGAGACCGTCGCCGCCGTCAACGGCCTGCAGTCGGAGCTGGCCGTCTCCGTCGAGGCTGCAGCCGTCCTCTACGCGCACAGCCAGGGTATCGACGTCCAGGAGCACGCGAAGACGGCACGCTCGGAGCTGTAATGGTCACGGACGAACTCACGGACGGAGAGCGTATCGCGCGGCTGCTCTCCTCGGAGGTCCACGGCCACGAACGGGGCGCGCTCGGTCGCCTCTCGGTCGTGGACGCGGCGGCGTCGGTCGAGCCGACCGAGGCCGGAGCCTTCGCCTACGCGGTCGAGGCCGACGACGGCGGACGAATCGCGGAGGTGTACGCCCATCCCGACCGCAGCCACGTCGAGTTCCGCGAGGGCGTCCGGACGGCCGCCGATGCGGGCCACCGCGAGGGGCTCCGCGTCCGGCCGAAGGCGGTCGAGCCGCCGCGGACGCTCGTCTTCGTGGAGAACGGCGCGGACGTCAAGCCCGCGCTACGGGTCGTCAGAGCCGTCGGCGAGGCCCTCGATGACCCCGGGTAGCGACGCCAGTTCCGAGCGCGGGACGGTCCGGGCCGCAAGCGGGTGGGCCGCCGGCCCGCCGTCGTAGACCACCTGGACCGGCGTCATGCCGGCCGTCGCGGCCCCGGCGACGTCGCGGTCGGGGTTGTCGCCGACGTAGACGATGGCCGAGGGCGGCACGTCGAGCGCGTCGGCCAGTGCCACGAAGCTGCCTGGTTCGGGTTTCGGCGCGTCGATGCCGCCCGTGACGACGACGACGTCGAAGGCGTCCGTCCACCCGAGCCGGTCGAGCTTGTCGCGCTGGGTCCGCTCGGGGCCGTCGGTGAGGAGGCCGAGGCTGTACTGCCCGCCCAGCGCCGCCAGCACGCCCTCGGCGCCGTCGACCGGTTCCATGGCGTCGCTCACGGCCTCCCGATAGGCGCGGGTGAGGTCGCTGGCGGCCGCCCGCTCGTCGACGAGCGCCTCGAAGACCGGCCGCCGGCTCTCGGCGCCGCTGTGCTCGCGGTGGGCCTCGAGGTAGGACTCGCGGTCGATGCCTTCGTCCACGCCGGCACGCGCCGTCGCGTCCGACAGCAGCGTTTCGCGGTCCCGGCTCGTCACCGCGAGCGTGTCGTCGAGGTCGAAGGCGACCGCCTGAATCACGGTCGACCCTTCGGCCCTGTGCGGTATAGCTCCTGCGGGCCGTCGAACGGCAGCGTTTAGTTGGCCGGCCGCACACCGCCGACAATGAGCTTCTTCTCCGACCTCCGGGACCGCATCGCCACGACCGACAGCGTCGTCTCCGTCGGCCTCGACCCCGACCCCGACCGCCTGCCCGGGTTCCTCGACGGCGACCTCCCCCGGTGGCGGTTCAACCGCCGCGTCATCGACGCGACCCACGAGCACGCGGCCTGTTTCAAGCCCAACGCAGCCTTCTACGAGGACCCCGACGGCTGGCGCGCCCTCGAGGAGACCGTCGCCTACGCCCACGGCAAGGGCGTGCCCGTCCTGCTGGACGCGAAACGGGGCGACATCGGCAACACCGCCCGTCAGTACGCGGACCTGCTCGACGGGCTCGGCGTCGACGCCATGACGGTCACCCCCTACATGGGCCGGGACACGCTGGAGCCGTACCTCTCACGGCCCGAGAAGGGCGTCATCGTGCTCTGCCGGACCTCCAACCCCGGCGGCGCGGACTTCCAGACCCTCGAGGTCGGCAACGGGAAACCGCTCTACGAGTACGTCGCCCAGCGCGCCGCCGAGTGGAACGACAACGACAACGTCGGCCTCGTCGTGGGCGCGACGGCCCCCGAGGAACTGGAGTCGGTTCGGGACCTCGTGGACCTGCCGTTCCTCGTGCCCGGCGTGGGCGCCCAGGGCGGGGACGCCGAAGCCGCAGTCGAGTACGGCCTCGCCGACGGCGTCGGGCTGGTCAACTCCTCGCGGGGCATCATCTTCGCCGGCGAGGGCGCCGACGAGCCGGACGCGTACTTCCGGGCGGCCGGCGCGGCCGCAAAGCGGCTGAAGAAGCGGCTGAACCAGTATCGGTAGCGGGCCCGCGCAGTCCGGCATCCGAGAGGCAGCGAGGCGACCGAGCGGGTCGCGGCGACGGGTCGCTCTCGGGGCACCGACCCGACGTCGTGTGCGCAGGTCGTCCGCCGACGTTCGTCTTCGGCGACCGGCGCCGGGAAGCGGGTTCAGAATCGGTACTCGTCGACGCCGTCCGGGTAATCGCGGTCGTCACTGCCGCCGGGCGGGCGCTCGCCCAGTTCCGCGAGGCAGTCCGTGCAGTACCCCGTCTCGGTGTCGTAGTGTTTCGCGCAGACGACCCGGCCACAGCGGTCACAGCTGTCCGCGACGGTGGTCGTCTCGCAGATCTCACAGAGCCCAGCGACGCTCATACCGATGGTTGTATCCATAGACCCAAAAAGCCGGAGGCTTACGTGGGAGTGGCCACAAGCCACCGCCGTGCAGAAGGACCGGCTCGTGTTCGGCCTCACGTTCGTCTTCGCGGCGATGACCGCGACGGTCGTGCTCGTTGCCGTCGCCGCCCGCCAGCCCGCCCTCGTCGTCGTCGCCGTGCCGCTCGGGGCCGCCACCGCGATGTTCTGGTACCAGTCGTCGGGGAAGCTCCGCGAGCGGGTCGCTCGCGGCCGCCGGTCCGGCCGGTCGGCGTCCGGCGGCGGCTTCGGCGCCAGCGCCCGCCGGGAGGCGCGCCGGGACCGACGGCGCGGCCGGAGCCGAGAACGGGAGCGACAGCGGGCCACCGCACAGCCGACGGGCATCAGCCCGGACGAGGCCTACCGGCGGCTCGGGCTTGCCCCCGGCGCCGACGAGCGCGAGGTCAAACGCGCCTACCGACAGAAGGTCAAGGAGGTCCACCCGGACCGCGGCGGCGACGAGGAGGAGTTCAAGCGGGTCACCGAGGCCTACGAGACCCTGGTCGAGTGAGCCGGACCGTTCGGATTCGGTGCCGCCGTAGCGTCGGAACGTCGGGCGCCGAACCGGAGCCGGGAGACGGCGCTGCGGAGGTCGTCTCGACGGTCCGTGTGTCCGGGGCGCGTGGTTTTATGCCCGCAGCGCCCGACCGTCCGGCCATGAGCGACCTGCTCTCCGACGAGGAGATCGACGCACGGCTTCCAGACGGCTGGCACCGGGACGGCGACCAGATCGTCCGGACCTTCGAGTTCGACTCCTACCTCGAGGGCGTCGGCTTCGCGGCGGGGGCAGGCGGGCTCGCCGAGGAGGCGTTCCACCACCCCGACGAACTGAACGTCGGCTGGCGCGAGGTGGAGGTGCGGCTGACGACCCACGACGCCGGCGGCATCACCGCCAAGGACACCGACCTGGCGGCCCGGTTCAACGAGCTGGCGGACTGATGCCCGGTGACGCGGCGTACGTCTTCTCGGTCCGGGTCGAGCTCTCGCCCGACGACCCGGCGCTGCGGCTCGACCCGGCGACCGTCGAGACGACGCTGTTCAAGGAGGCCCCCGACCCGGGGGCGACCGGCTGGCTCTTCTTCCGGGACAACCTCTGGCGGGGCGAGGTGAACGACCCGGACCACCTGCGCGGGTCGGCCGAGGAGGCGCTCGACCTCGACGTCCGCTCCATCGAGTTCCGCGAGCTGCGGACCGACGAGGCGTACCTCGCGGCGCTGCAGGACGCCATCGCCGACAACCTCGAGCTCTTCGAGGCGGACGACACAGCCGAGGTTGTCAAGAAGTACCTCGGCTCTCGGGTGCACGTCCGCGAGGGGTGACCGGCGCGGGCCGGAAGACACTTATTCGGGAGCCCGCTACCGTCGGGCCCGATGACGTCGCCGACCTACGACCACTGGGTATTCGACCTCGACGGGACGCTGATCGACGTCGAGCCCGCGTACATCCACGACGTCTTCGAACGGGTCGGCGACCGCCTCGGCCACGGGTTCACCGACGAGCAGGCCGAGACCATCTGGCACGGGCTGGGCGGCTTCCGCAACCACCAGCTAGCGGCGTGGGGCGTCGACGTCGACGCCTTCTGGGAGGCGTTCCACGCCGAGGAGGACGGGATTGCCCGCGCCGAGGCGACGTTCCTGCACGAGGACGCCGCCATCGTCGGCGAGTTGGAGGCGCCGACGGTGCTCGTGACCCACTGCCAGGAGCACCTGACGGACCCGGTGCTCGAGACGCTCGACATCCGGGACTGGTTCGACGCGGTGGTCTGCTGTACCGAGGAGACCGGCTGGAAGCCCGACCCAGAGCCGGTGCACATGGCGCTGAACGCGGCCGGCGCCAACGGTGGGTCGGGCGTCCTGATCGGCGACGGTCCCCAGGACATCGGAGCGGCATGGAACGCCGGACTCGACGGCGCCCACGTCGAGCGCCACAGCCACGAGCGGCGGGGACTCTGCGTCGTCGGCGACCACCGCCTCGAGCGGGTCGACGAGCTGGTTCACACGGACTACTGTAACGATTTACCGGCCGTCGCCGACTCCGCGGGCGACGAGCCCTGACGGACTACAACGACCCGTATCAGTCGTAGAGCTCGTCGTCCAGCGGCAGCTCGAAGTCGCCGTCCTCGACCGTCTCGACGGTCGCCTCGATCGCCAGCCCCGTCCCGCACTCCGGGCACGGCGCCGCGAGGGTCACGACCACGTCCCCCGCTTCCGCCTCGATGTTCAGGACGTCCGTGTCCGACGGGTACAGGTACTCGGCCTCGACCTCGTGTTCACAGGACATGTCCGTGGGTTGGCGGGACGGTGTTCTAAATTTTCCGCCGGGGTCGACCGGCGTCCTGCGGTCACCTCCGTGTGGTGTCCGAATCGCCGGGGGTCCGACCCGGGCTGTACGGCGGCGGCGTTTCGTGGTCCGTGACAACGTGTGGCGTTTGGAAGGTTTTGGCACAGCCCTTTCAAACGACAAGTCGGCCGCGAGGCTGTCCGGGGCTCGTGAACTGCCCGGTGACGCGACGGAACCTGACGAGCGGTTCGTCTCCGTCGCGCCTCGACCGCGCGCGACGTTCGTCGTCATCGGTCGGGACGGTCCGCGAAGGCGGTCGACGGGCACGTGACCTCTCACGTCGGGCCGGCGTGCTACGTGCCCGGCCAGCGGACCCCTCGAGGGGTCGCACCGGAGCCGGCGGCGGGCTCAGGGTCCGTCTCGCTCCACCCGGTAGCCGGCGAGTTCGTCGGCGACCGCTCCCATCGAGCTGATGGCCGCCTCGAGCCGGCGGACGCCGGGTTTCTCCGCCCGGTCCTCGGCGGCGAAGACCCGGACCCGCTCCTCGCCGCAGGGGACGAACCCCATCCCGAGCGATTCGGCGGTCGCCCGCAGCCCCAGTCCGGCGTCGGCCGTGCCGGCAAGCACCTTGCGTGCGGGCGACTCGTGGGCACGGACGGCGAACTCGAAGCCGTCGATGGCCTCGACGAGGTCGTGGCGGTCGACGCCCCGCTCGTCGGCGAGAGCGGCGACGGCGTTGCCGAGCGTCGTCCGCAGCCCCGAGTCGGTCGTCCGGTTGACGAACCGCACCTCGCGGTCGACGAGGTCGGCGACGCACCCGAGGTCGTGGGGGTTGCCGTCGGGGACGACCAGCCCCCACTCGCGGCGCCAAGCGCCGAGTTCCGTCGCGCCGTCGGGGTCGGTCGCCCCTGTGACGACGGCCACGTCGGTGACCCCGTCGCGGAGCCGGCGGAGGCCCTGCCGGCTGCCGACCCCGAGGTAGCGGGGCCGGTCGACCCGGTCCAGCAGCCGCGACAGCGCGGGGTCGTCCTCGCCGGCGCCGAAGAGGACCGGCGGCCGGACGTCGGGCGAGAACAGCTGGACAGAGACCGTCTCGCCCGCCTCGAGGTACTCGACGTCCGGCGGGACGGCGACGACGCCGTCGGCCTCGACGAGGCTGGTCGTCGCGCCGCTGCCCTTGTCGACCGGGTAGACGAGCGTCTCGCCGTCGCCGTCGGTCACCAGGCCGGCCGGCATGTACCGCAGGCGGCCCTCGCTGTAGCGCTCGCGGACGGCCATCGACCCCTCGACGGTGGCGGTCCCCGGGTCCGGCAGGCCGGCGGCCTCGCGGATGGCCGGCGCCACGAAGGTCCGGAAGATGGTCAAAGCCGAGACGGGGTAGCCGGGGAGGCCGACGTAGGCGCTACCACCGGAAGACTCGCTTTGCTCGTCTTCCGAGCCGTCCGAGCGTGGCTCGGAGACGCCCAGCCGGCCGACGAGCATCGGCTTGCCGGGCTTGACCGCGACGCCGTGCAACAGCAGTTCGCCCGACTCCTCGACGACCCGGTAGATGACGTCGACCGCCGACGCCGAGGTCGACCCCGACGAGAGCACGAGGTCGCACTCCTCGGCCGCCTCCCGCAGCACGTCCTCCATCGCGTCGTAGTCGTCGCCTGCGTGGGGGTAGAGCCGCGCCTCGCCGCCCGCCTCCTCGACGGCCGTCGCCGTCGTGTAGCTGTTGACGTCGTATATCTCGCCGGCGTCGCTGTGTAGCTCCTCGCCGGGCCGGACGAGTTCGTCGCCCGTCGAGATGACGCCGACGGTCGGCCGCCCGCGGACGGGGACCGAGTCGACGCCGAGCGCCGACAGCAGCCCGATCTCGCGGGCGGTGAGGACGGTCCCTGGCCCGAGCGCGCGCTCGCCGGCCGCCACGTCGGCGCCAGCGAACATCACGCGGCCGCCCGGCGCGAGGGCGGTCCGCGCGAGCACGTCGTCGCCGTCCCTGTCGGTTCGCTCGACCATGACGACGGCGTCGGCGCCGGGCGGCAGGACCGCACCGGTCGAGACCTCGGCGCACTCGCCCTCGCCGACCTCGACGGCCGGTTCGGCGCCGGCGTGGACCTCGCCGACGAGCTCCAGCCGCGCAGGGTCGGCCTCGTCGGCGCCGAACGTGTCGGCGGCCTGCACCGCGTAGCCGTCGACGCTCGCGCGGTCGAACCCCGGCACGTCCAGCTCGGCGTCGACACGTTCGGCCAGGACGCGGCCGCGAGCCTCCCGGAGTGGGACCGTCTCGTCGTCGGGCCGCAGGTCCAGCGACGCGATGGCCTCGCGGGCCTCCGCCGGCGGCGCCAGGTCGCGGAACTCCTTTCTACTCATGGTACTCCCAGTTCTCGACCGCGACGGTCTCGCCCTCGGGAATCCCCTCCCGCTTTTCGGGGACGACGACCCAGCCGTCGGCCAGGGCGACGCTCGAGAGGACGCCGGCGCCGCTGGCCCGCGTCGGCGTCGCCTCGAGGCCGTCGTCGGTCGCCTCGAGTTTCACCCGGGCGAAGGTCCTGACGCCGGGTTCGCTCCGTATCTTCCGGGCGAGCGTCGCCTCCCGCGACGGGGCCGGATGCAGCGGCATGTGGCCGAGGTGCTTGACGAGCGGCCGGAGGAACTGGACGGCGTTGACGATGGCGGCGACGGGGTAGCCCGGGAGCATCACGACCGTCACGCCGTTTATCCGGCCCAGTGCGACGGGGTGGCCGGGCTTGAGCGCGACGCCGTGGACGAACACCTCCCCCAGTCCGTCGACGACCCCGGGAATCAGGTCGCGGTCGCCGACCGACGAGCCGCCGGTCGTGACGACCACGTCGCGGGTGAGGTCCCGCTCGACCGCCGCCCGGAGCGCCTCCTCGTCGTCGGTGACGATGTTCCGCCGTTTCACGTCGGCGCCCCACCGCTCGGCGAGACGGGAGACGGTAAAGCGGTTGGTCTCGACCACCTCGCCGGGGTCGGGGTCCGACTGGACGAGCTCCTCGCCGGTCGGGATGACCGCCACCTCCGGTTCGGCGACCGCCTCCACGACGTCGATACCCGTCGCCTTCAACAGCCCGAGGTCGGAGGGCCGCAGCTGGTCGCCGGGGTCGTAGAGCCGCTGGCCGGCCTCGACGTCCTCGCCGACCGGGGCGACGTTCTCGCCCTCGCCGACGGCGTCGAACACCTCGAGCTCGCCGCCGACCGACTCGACCGCCTCGACCTTCACGACGGCGTCGGCACCGTCGGGCAGTTCGCTCCCCGTGTGGACCCGGGTCGCGGCGTTCGGCCCGACCGAGTCGGCCGGCCGGAGCACCGCGGGCGAGCGGCCGGAGGCGCCGAAGGTGTCCTCGGCGCGGACCGCCCACCCATCCATCGCGGCCCGGGCGTAGTGCGGCACGTTCCGCACCGCGTCGACCGGTTCCGCGAGGACGCGTCCGTCGGCGGCCGACAGCGAGATGCGCTCGGTCCGCTCGATTCGGTCGGCCTCGAGCAGGCGCGACCGGGCCTCCGCCACCCGCGTCCGCTCCTTGAATCCCGTCCGGCGTACGTCGCTCATACCCCCACCGAGGGGGGCGGGATGCAAAAGGGTCACTCCGCCTCGACCGGCGCTACCGCCCACGGCCGGCGGTCGGCCGGGGTGCGTTCTCGCGGCGGCGGCCTCGGCGTGTCGTTCGGTACCAACCGCCGAGCCAGCGGTTCTACCGGCTGCATCCGACACCGGGGACTTTAACGCACCGCCGGCCCTACGTCGCGTTATGCAACTGCGCGAGGCGTTGGGAGACCTCCCGGAGACGGTGTTTGCGGACATGCTGGAGAGCGAAGAGGAGTACCTCCTCGTGCTCGACCTGCCCGGCGCCACCGCCGACACGGTGGACGTGACGGTGACCGACGGGCGGCTCAAGGTCGAGGCGCGCCGGGAGAAGTCGGCCCCGACGTCGTTCCGGTACGTGACCGAGGAGCGGTCGCTGTTCCTCGACGCCGAACTGCCGCTGCCGCCGGACGCAACGGGCGCGGGCGCCGAGGGCGAGGTCGACCGCGGCGTCCTCACGCTCAGGTTGCCCAAGTCGGTCGAGGACGGCGGTGAGCGGATTCCGATCTCCTGAGGTGGCATCGGGTGACCCTCCGCTCCTACTGGCGGTTCGTCGTCGTCGCGTACCAGTTTCTGCCGCTCCTGCTCGCGTACGCCCGGGACCGTAACCGCTTTCTGCTGTTCGGGGCGAGCCGGCAGGTCTCACCCGGAACCCGCCGGAAGCGAGCGCGGGCGCTGCTCGACTCGCTTCTGACGCTCGGGCCGACGTTCATCAAGCTCGGACAGCTGCTCTCGACCCGGCCGGACGTCCTCCCACCGGAGTACGTCGACGAGTTCGAGTCACTGCAGGACGACGTCCCCCCGGCCGAGTGGGCGGCTGCGAGGGCGGTCCTCGAGGAGGACATCGGCCCGGTCGAGGAGACGTTCGACGACTTCACGACCGAGGCGATAAGCGGCGCCAGCCTCGGGCAGGTCTACGTCGCCACCTACGAGGGCCAGCGCGTCGCCGTCAAGATCCGCCGGCCGGGCGTCGAGTCGCTCGTCGAGGCCGACCTCCGCGTCATCCGGTGGTCGCTGCCGCTGTTGATGCGGTTCGTCGACCAGGCCCGGTCGTTCTCGCTGGAGACGCTGGCCGACGAGTTCGAGAAGACCATCCGCGAGGAGATGGACTACGAGCGCGAGCGAAAGATGCTCGAGGAGATCGGCGAGAACCTCGCCGACAACGACGGAGTCCGCGTCCCGGCGTTGCTGCCCGAGGCCTCCAGCAAGCGCGTGCTCACGATGGAGTACGTCGGCGGGACGAAGATATCGGAGCTCGACGACCTGGACGCCATCGGGATCGACCGGACCGAGCTGGCGACGACGCTGCAGCGCGTCTACCTCCAGATGATCGTCGAGGACGGCGTCTTCCACGCCGACCCCCACCCTGGCAACCTCGCCGTCAAGGACGACGGGACGGTCGTCTTCTACGACTTCGGGATGTCGGGTCGCGTCGACCCGTTCATCCAGGAGAAGATCGTCGAGTTCTACATGGCCGTCGCCCGCCAGGACACCGACGCCATCCTCGATACGCTCATCGAGATGGGGACGCTCAGCCCCCAGGCCGACCGCGAGGTGATGTCGAACGTGATGGAACTGGCCATCGCCGACGCCCGCGGCGAGGAGATAGAGCAGTACCGCGTCCAGCAGATCATCCAGCAGGTCGAGGACACCATCTACGAGTTCCCGCTGCGGCTGCCGCC